>JAFTAM010000127.1 GCA_017458675.1 bacterium | reverse complement strand
CAGTCGTCGCTGGGGTCCTCGGTGCCGTTGTCGTCCAAAGCGCCGACCGTAATGGCCGCCGGAGCGTTGCCGGGAGCGCTGAGCGTACCGGTATCGGGACCGTCGTTGCCGGCCGAAACCACCACGGTAATGCCGAACTTGGCGGCGGCCTGCACGCCCATGGTCAGCGGATCCAAATAGCGGGTCTTTTCAATGGGATGGCCTAAAGACATGGTAATGACGTCGATGCCATACTTGTTCTTGTTCATAATGGCCCACTGAATGCCCTTTAAAATCTGCGAGGTCGTGCCCTGGCCAAACTGATCGAGAACCTTCACGCCCACGATATTGGCTTCCGGAGCCACGCCGGTAATCTGTCCGCCGCTGCTCTCTCCGCTGCCGGCGCAGATGCCCGCGCAGTGCGTGCCGTGGCCGTTGTCGTCATAGGGCTCGGTCCGGCCGTTGACGCAGTCCTTGAAGGCGATTATGCGATCCTGGAAATCCGGATGCGGGGCTATGCCGCTGTCGAGAACGCATATCGTGGTTCCCTTGCCGGTAATGCCGCGCTCGTGGAGCTGCTCGACGCCGAACATCACATTAGTCTGCTTATCCCCCGCCAGGCCGGCTATGGCGTCATGGATTTCATCCAAATCTTCATAGACGGTATTGTCTGAGGTAAAGTCTGTCGGCTGATCGACGGTTATCATCACTCCCTCGCGCTTGGCCTGAGCCAGAGAGGCGATCGTATCCTCGTCCTGGGGTGATACGGAGACGGCGAAGCCTCCGATAATGGGCAGCTCGGCAGTAACCCTGTTGCTCTGACCGTCTGCCAGCAGCTCGGCCTTAAGGGCGTTCAAAGCCGCCGCGTCGCCCTGCACGATAAGATTGACGGAACTGTCCTGAGAAGGCGTAAAGCTCTCGCTGATATTGGGAGAGACTTCCTCATTTCGGTTTTCGGCCTGAGCCGCCGCCGGACCCGGAGCCGGCTGAGCCGCCGAGAGCGTCTGATTAAAATTATTTAATGCGCCTATATTCATATATCCACATTTCCTTACCCGTCCGCCTGACAGAGCGAACCGATCGTATCTGTATAATTTTACACCCTGCGATCCCGGCTGTAAACAGAAAATTGTTACACGGATTTTAAACTCAGCGCACAAAGGCCGCGGATAGGCTCAGCGGGCAGAAAGTGCGCCTGTCATTCCGGACCTGCCGCGCCGTCATACCAAGCTTTCTCCTCCGCTGTGCCGAGCCCCCCGCCTCTGCCATTCTGATCCCTCCCCTCTGTCCTTCTGAGCGCAGAAAAAATCTGAATCCTTTTACATAACAGACACTTAACCGCTGGCACAGGATGACAAGAAGCCGGAAAGGAAAAACGCCGTGAATCCACGGCGCATAATTAAAGTTCAGCCTTAGAAATGCTGCACCAACAGCTTAAAGAGCGCTTCCGCTGCAAAAAAAAAGTCCGCTTGATTTAAGCGACCTCTTTAACAACTGCAATGCCCAATTTGAAGGCGCCAGCATAAAAAGCTTCTCTGCTGTCGAATGTCAAGTTATTAATAACGATTTTAATAATATTTTTGCAATTTCTAAAGGCGTTTATATCTATGCATAAAAGGTTATTCGGCAGGACTACGTACTTTAAATTGGCACAGTTAGCGAATGTATCGTGTTTTATTCCGGTAATTCTACTATCTAATATGATACTCTCTAAACTCTTGCAGCCTGCAATCAAGGAAGCATCGATAGTAGTTGCATCATCGAAATGCGGCATATCGAACAGAAGGTTGTTTCGATGAGACTTATAACCTATGCGATCGCCCATCGCCAACTCATGATGAATTAGGTCCATCATTTGTTTAAAGTCGGAGTAATCCTTATTATCAGGATCTTCCGGCATATTATTAGTCGAAAAAATATCTTCCATAATATATACGACCTCCACCTAAAGGAATCAGGATCACATACAGCCTCTATTTACAAAGAGAATTCTATGCTTAGGTTAATGATGGCAGTTAACGGTCAAATATAATGGTCAAGATCACGATCACTATCTAAAGGAATTTCTGCCTAAACAGACAAGAGGGCAGAGCTTATGCCAAAAATATAAGGCTAAAGACTAACGAAATCGGCGTCTTATGCTAAACATACAAGCCAATGGCCCAATGCGCGCCTTCTCCCATTTATAACATAATAAAAATAATATAACTTTATTAATTTAATATTAAAAAATTAATTAGATATGTTAACACTTCGAGGTGTATATACCTCAGCCAAACAATGGTTGCTTTTTTATCTATAAATTTTTATCAATATATGCAGTTAAAAAATAACATTAATTTAATATAATTCTTAGCAGTTTTTGTGCATAGATTGCAGATTATAATATGCACAAAGCCTGAAATAAATATTTATATACTTATTCTAAAATCAATTTAAATCTCGTTTCAGCCGCCTCCTCTGTTCAACAACACGCCCTTTTATGCACAAAATTTTCATATAGCGACAAACATATATACTATTTTTTGTATTGTGTAATTTATTTTTATTATATATAATCTTACAGGAACTGATAAAAGAGCTTGCAGAAAGCGGGCATGTCCATGTGATAGCGTTCACTTTTTTTACGTTCTTTGCAGCATATCTCAATTATAGGCCTATTACTTTATTTCCATGCTGGAAAAACTATAAAAATCATCAGGCAGTCCGATAAGCTATTCACGAAAGCAAGCTGACGCCGCCTGATCTTTAAGTAAGCGCCGCCTCAGCTTCAAGAGACAGAAGCAGGCCGCTTCCTCTCTTCTCTGCACTTCCCGGCATGCTGTCAGCCGGGAGATATGCCGGCTATCGTCAAATGAATACTGTATAATGATAGACAAACTTAAAAATCTAATCTTTTATCTTTTCAACCGTCGGTGGGATGAAGACCTGACTGACGGTGAAGAAGAAAAGCTGCAGAACATATACGAAAATACAATTTCTGATTATGGCTGGAAGCGCGTTTTTAAAGAGATCGATAATTATATGCGTTCCTCATGTCCTGACGGCGAATCGGCCTGTAATTTCGCTCACTTATACTGGGGGTATAACTGCGCTGATTTTAAGGATATAGATAACCCTGTCCGCTTTTTGGGGTTTATTTACTACAGAATGGAGCTTAGCCCATTTAAGTATGACGCCATTGAAGTTATGGACGGTTTAGTTCATGAGCTTTTATGCACAGAAGGTGATAAAGACAGAGACCCTTTATGGAACGCTTACTATGTTCCGGAAGAGGACCCGCGAATCATCGAAGAGGCAGAACGATTGAGAAAGGAAAACGTCTGACCGCCCGCCCTTAAAGGTCCATCACAGGAAACTCAGGATTCCCGCCGGAAAAAAAAATACGCTGCGGGGAGCCACAGCGTATTGCAGTTTAGAGCCAGGGCAGCATCGGCGCTTCAACGGGAAGCGGCGGCCGCCGCGCAAAAAGAAATGCCGCTAAGATACGACATCGCGAACAACGTTGACGCCCATGCGCTCAGCAGCGGCGAAAAACGCGGCAATACTGGTATAAATAATTCCGTTAAAGTCAATTCTGTCAAGCTTCACGCAGTCAGTGAAAGCCGTAATATGGATGGAGGCCAATCTGTTCGAAAGATGGATGCGGCGCATCTTACGGAAATCGGCAAAAACCATACTGCCTATAGAGGTCACCCCGTCGTCGAGAACAATTTGATTAGTGGCGCTTTTTTCAGTGAAATCGCCAGCCTTAAGATGATACCCGCCCGGCACGGTAAGGTCTGCGACCCCCTTAATTTCCTTTTCAATATTTTGTCTTCCGCGATCTGACACAGGAAGTTGTTCATTCATCAATTTAGATTCTGAAAATTCTAGAGACATTTCTCCTGACTCACAGACGCCAGGGCTCTGTGAGAGGCCGTCTTCCGAGCTTTTCGGTGCAGGCAAATTTTGCGAGTTATCGTCTCTATGAGCAAAACGCTCCAGCGAAGCAACCTGGCCGCTCACGCCGATCTTCACGTCCAAATTATTCTGATGGCCAGTATCTTCTTTGTGGACGCAATCTTCATTGGGTTCTCTGCCAAAACCTTCAGCAAAGCCAATAGGTCGACTAATAGTCGAATCTGGAATCTGAAGCTTATGAACATCATTTAAAGCCGCAATCATAACCATGCCCTCCTTGAACAACAAGAACATGTCTATCTTGAGAAATGGGGTTGTCCACTTTTTATAATAGGCAACCTTTCATAAATATATTATATAGGAATTCCCCTTGAAATTTGCGTGCGCAAATTTGCATAAATATTAACATTCTTACAGAGCTGTATATGTTAAAATTTTTCCCTTTGTCTTAATTTTCTAAATTATCATATATAATTTAAATCTATGCCTGGTTCTTCTTAAACAAGGTTCTGCACATGTTATATTAAACGTGGCTTCTACTCTGTCATTCTTAGCGCAGCGAAGAAGCCCTCCCCAACGGCGCGCCGGAGCAGACTGCGCGCTGAGGCAGCGCGCAAGCACGGCGGCGTGGGTTTTCCGAACATGCGAAAACAGGCTGCGCGCATAGATAAAAGGCGCGCAGTGACGGCTCACTAACCCATCGGCCCGCAAAAGGCGGACGGCGCGCAGCGGCAAACGGCCGGTTAAGGCTCGGGGGCCGGAGTTATTCCCTGTTCTGCCAGACGCTCGGGTAAAAGTCGGGCTGGGGCAGCTCGCTGAGCGCCATATCGCCCAGACGGTCGATTAAATCCAGGCTGCGGACGGCCACGGTCAGGACCTTTTTAATGAGCTCCAGGATATAGCGGGGGTTTTCCGGGGCAAATTCGTTTGGATCGTTGCGGATTTCCGTCGCCTTGTCGACCTTGACCTGATAGCGGTCGATTACCCAGTCCAGGGCGCTGTAACCGTTGACGACATAGTCCTGAGCCCGCTCGGGCAATCCCTCCAGGGTCAGGTTGGCGTTGTAAATAAGACGCGTATAATCCTCGACGCTCTTTTGACTTTCGGGGTCCTTCTTCTTGCCCCAGGCCAGCTTGGTTACCGGGCCGGGGTTATCGGGACCGACGCCCTCGGGCAGCTTTTTGGACCAGACCTCGCGGGCCTTGTAAGGCTCGGCCTCCTCGTAATTGATATGGAGCTGCAGCAGCTGACGGCCGATCTCCGCAAAGGCCTCGAACTTTTGGCTGTTCCTGATCCGCTCCTCCGCTGCGGTCGCGCAGCCGGAGCCGCCGACAAAGGGAATGCGGGGCAGCTCCTTGTTGAGGTTGACGGCAAAGCGCTTTTTGTACTCGGGATGATGCAGAACGGCGTAAATATAGCAGAAAATGTCCAGCTTGTTCAGGCCCGCTCCGCCTCTGCCTCTGACTCTCTGAGCATAGGCCTGCGGATAGACGCCGGCAAAGGTCCGCAGGGCCGTATCGGTTATGGCCTCATGGCGGATAAAGGCCGCCTTGGCGCTGTCGGCAAAGATGCTGTCCTGAGCCACGGGCTCATACCAGTAGTACGGGAAGCACTGACAGTCGCCGTTAAAATGAAGGTCCGGCAGATACCTGGCCGCCAGGACGGAGCCGCCCTGCTTGCCCAGTGTCAGCGTAATCACCACGTTTTTCAGCCTTTCGCGGCTGCCGGAAACGGCAGGTTCGAGCTGCAGGGTATTGAGATTGAGACTGAACTGCTCTGGCGAATCGGGCATACAGAGGCCGCTGCCGCTCTCGCTGGGCAGAGGGAAGATTTTAGGCATTTGATAAGTATATTCGTTCATGGCACGATCATAATATGCAAATTGTCTGCAAAATGGCCGATACTGCGCCATGGTATAATTATCACAGTTATATTGAATAATCACATTTTTATTGACATATTTCTGTCTTAATGCCCTTGTCCAACTGTAAAATCTAGGGTCATAACTTAATTCAGAGTTAGAAATACTGTTAAAACGTCCTATTTCTGCATTACTGTGTTTTATCAGTTGTTCTATATTGTCTCTCAATAATGTTTTGCTGTAGTTATATGCCCAAGTATCTCGATTAGTTGTTAAACCTAAGCACCATACTGCAAAAATACAGCCGACATCATCTTTAGTTTTAAACGCCTTATTACCCATGGGCGCAAAGGCATAGAATTCGTCGCTGCGCTGATCGAGCCAGTCGTTGCAGCTGTCGGGCTCAAGCTCGCGCCAGGGCAGAACTTCACGGACGGACGCGCCCAGGCTGCAGCGCCCGGCGGCCTCAAGCAATGCTTTGAACTTCTGCCCGCGGGTCAGGTAATCGCCGATATCGTGATAGTATATCCGGCTCGGCCCGCTCTGAGCGCCGTCCTTGACCAGCAGACTCACCGCTATGGGAGCGCGGGAGCCCTCGCCAAAAACATTGTCCTTCTCTTTTCTGCGTTCTTCGCCCTTAGTTCTGGCGTTGCCGCGCAGATCAAAGACATACAAGGCGCTGAAATCCTCGCGCAGACAGCGGCGCAGGCCGTCCATGGCAGGAGCACGCAGCCAACCGGCGTTGCTCACAAAACAGATTAAGCCTTTATCTCCTATACGATCACTAGCCCAACGGAAAGCTCTAATATAAGAATCATAAATATTCCTTTGGTTTACCGCTTTGCCGGATATTGCGTAGGTGTCGGCTATGCGCTTGTCCAGGCGGGGGTACTTTTCGTTCTGATTGTTGTCGTTGGCGCTCTTCTGGCCGGCCGAATAGGGCGGGTTGCCGATTATAACGCTGATCTTCTGCTCCTTCTGGGAACGGGCGCGGGCGTGGTTGGCGGAAAAGACCTCGCTGTCCAGGCTGTCGTCGGTTTCGTGCATCTGGAAGGTGTCGGTCAGGACCGCGCCCGGGAAGGGCTCATAAGTATCGAGCTGCAGGCGGCGGTGGTAGGTCTGCTCGATATTGACGGCCATAATGTAGTAGGCCAGCAGCAGAATCTCGTTGCTGTGCAGTTCGTGAGCGTACTTATAGGGCAGGCGCTCGGCGGGCATGAGCTGAGGATTGGCGATGAGCTGGGCCGTAAAGGTCCCGGTTCCGGCGAAGCCGTCGAGAATATGCACGTCTTTATCGGAAAGACTCTTGCCGAAGCGCTCCCGCAGCACGGTATTGCTGAACTGCAGGATAAATTCCACCACCTCGCTCGGCGTATAAACTATGCCCAGCTTGTCCTTAGTGGCGCGGAAAGCCTCGGAAAAGAACTTCTCATAGAGGTCCTTGATGAGCTGCTGGCGGCCGGCGGCGTTGGAGATGCTGCGGGCGCGGCGGGCGACATTATCGTAGAGCTCGCCTAAACTGGCCAGATCGTCGGCGTTTTCCGTCACCTGACGGCTGGGCAGGCAGTTCAGGAAGCGCTCGATAGTCTGGGAAACAGGGTTGGAATCTTTAAATTGGAAGTTCTTAAAGAGAGCGTTGAAGATAGGCACGGTGATCATGTGCTGAGTAACCATCTCCACCGCCTGGGCCGCGCTGATGCCGGGATTGAGAATTTCCCGCAGACCCTGCAGAAAGCGCTCAAAGGAAGCCTTAATGTCCTCTCGGGAGGCAATAAGATCGCCCAGATGCTTGATATGCTCCTGGGCCATGCGGGCCACGTCCGCCGACCAGCTCTCCCAATAGACCCTGTCGCCGCACTTTTTGACCAGCTTGGTATAAATCGCTTTCTGCAGTCTGGCGTTCGAAGGCAGTTCCAGACTGAGCTGCTCGCCCGCTTCCCCGTCGGCGCCGCCCTCGGCGGCCAATTCGCCCACCCGGGCGCTTTCCACGGAGGCGGCGGCGTTCTTCTGCTGCAGAGTTACGGCGTTGATGCGGGCGTCGATGCGGCGGTCGTGGCTGCGCAGCGCCTGCAGAACTTCCCAGATGACGTCAAAGCTCGACGAATTGTCCAGAGCCTCCTCGGGCGTCATACCGTAAGGCACAAAGACGGGCAGAATTATATAGCCGTATTTCTTGCCCTTAAAAGTGCGCATCACTCTGCCCACGGCCTGAATAATATCGACCTTCGACTTGCGGGGACTGAAGAAGATCACCGCGTCCAGCGCGGGCACGTCCACCCCTTCGGCCAGACAGCGGGCGTTGGTGAGCAGGCGGCAGCTCTGGGGATCGCCGTTGTCTTCGGCCAGCCAGCGCAGAATTTTATGGCGGATATTGCTGTCCATCGTGCCGTCCACATGCTCGAGCTCGCACTCCAGGGCGATCTTTTCGCCGCTCTGCTCGCGGTAGCGATCGACAATTTTGTTGAAGACACGGTTCAAAAGCTTGGAAGCTTTGATCGAATGGCAGAAACCCACCGCCCTATGCAGAGGGGGAACGGCCTCGGCGGCTTGGCCCGAGGGGCTGAAATCGGCCACAATCAAGGGCTCGTAGGCTTCGCCGTCAGACGACTCGCCTTGATTATACATTGACGCTGCGGATTCAGATTCTTCGCTTCGCTCAGAATGACAGGAAGAAACAGTCTCAGAATGACAGGAAGAAAAAATCTCAGAATGACAGGAAGGAGAAGTCTCGGAATGGCAGGCGGACGGAGATTTGGAATTACCGGCGGCAGGTTCGGAGCTGTCGGTCCGGCCTTCGCCGTGCCAGACCAGGCCCTTGTAGCAGCCCAGAATCTTGCAGGCCTCGTCGAGCTTCAGCTCGGCGCCGTCGCTGATTTCCTCCTGAATTAAAGGCGAAACCGCCTCTTCGCGGACCGCCAGCACCACAACCCTGTAATCGCTGAGCAGTCCCTGCTCCACGGCTTGGTCAAAGGGCATGTAATGGGCCTCGGGACCGTAAATTGCTTCGTCGTCCATCGAGGCAAAGAGGCAGGTTTCGCCGCGCTTGGATTTCTGGGCCTGAGCCGTATAAATGCGGGGCGTAGCCGTCATATAGAGGCGCTTTTTGCCGGGAATATGCTCATCGTGATGGACGAGCTGAAAAGCCGAAGCCTGCAGGGCGGTCAGTTTTTCGTCGGCGGCTCCGGTGGTGCGGTGAGCCTCGTCGCAGACAATCAAATCAAAGGCGGGCAGCCCCTCCAGGTGGGCCTCGGCGATTACCGGCATCGACTGATAGGTGGTAAAAATAACCGTAAAGGCCTCTCCCTGCCGCCGCATATGCCAATAATTGGCGGCCAGAGTTTTGGCGTTGGTCGTGGCCGGATAAGGCAGATCAGCCAGAGAGGAAGCGGCGGTATCGTTTTTGGTATCGGAGGCCTTGGAATCGGAACAGACCGCCAGAAAGCGCATGTTCTGCGCAGCCAGGCTGTTCCAGGAGGCGCAGGCCTGACTGACCAGCGCGATTGAGGGAGCGCAGAATAGGATCGTCCCCCGGGGAGCCATGGCCTCGGCTATTCGCAGCGAGACAAAAGTTTTGCCGGTTCCGCAGGCCATAATCATGCGGCAGCGATCATTGGTTTTAAAGGCATTCAGCACATTGTCCAAAGCCTGCTTCTGATCGGGACGCAGAGAAAACTGCGGCCTTTCCGCTCTGCCGCCGCCGGAAATAAAGCTCTGCCAGTCCAGCTGTGATTCGTCCATCTTGGCGGCGGTCAGCAGCACCGCCTTGCCTTCGCTCTGTTCAATATGGCGGCGCAGTTCTTTAGATATAGGACAGTCTGTAGTTACGAGAAGATAATGGCTGAATTTAGAATTTATTTGAGCAGTTGCAAAAAAGGAGGAGGTATCCTTATAAGTCAGCGAATTTTCCGCAGTTCCGCAGTTCCGCAGTTCCGCAGTTCCGCAGTTCCGCAGTTCCGCAGTTCCGCAGTTCCGCAGTTCCGCAGTTCCGCAGTTCCGCAGTTCCGCAGTTCCGCAGTTCCGCAGTTCCGGCCCTTCCTGCGCTTCCGGCGTAACATTTGCACTGAATGGCCCAGTAGGTTCCGTCGCCGCGGTCTTTGGCCACCAGATCGATGCCGTTGTCGCGCCCGTCTCGGAGCTCGCACTCGCTCCAAAGGCGCACGTCCTCCACGAGATTGGTCCACTCGGGAGCGTTGCTCAGATAATAGAGAGCGGCCCGCTCAAAAGCGGTTCCGATATCTTTAGTCGTAGTATATTTAGCGTAAATCGCGTTTAAAGCGTCATATACAGAAGCCATTGCGCCCTTCTCCTGCCCCGTCGGCCCGTAAGTAATACAAAGGCTTAAGGCTTTCTGCCGAAACGCCCGAATTCCTATTGGATAACAATATTCACATGGGACATTTTTATCCAATATGACGATTTCTGCGGAAAAAGTGCATTCAGGTGATTCACGGGACCGTCTGTCAGCTTACGCATTACGGCGGTCCTCGCCGACGGTAAGCTCCGCCTTCCCCCAGAACAGACCGCAGCCCCTGAGATAACAGCGCGAGTCCCCGTGCCAGGACGCGCAGCAGAAAACGTCCCGAAGCAAACATATAAACAGGTTGCTGGATACACATCTTGACATCCAAGCCAAGACGTTGTATTCTCTAAACAGAAAGAGCGCTTGCCACGTTAGACGGTGCAAACCCTCTGTCGCTAGTTTAAGAAAAGATAAACCGCCTTACATCAGGGAAAAATGCAGTGGCGGTTTATTTTTTTTGCTCTATTCTATCGATGATGTACAAAACAAGCCCGGCAACGGAAGCTATATCTGCAAAAATTGCAAGAAAAATTCTGATACTGTTCATCCTGCGCGCCCTCCTTCCCTGACGGGCACACAGCGCAGCTCATCAAGCCGCCTGCGCTTCCCGCCGATGTGAACAATCGGAAAGCCCACAGCTCTGTCGATTGTTCCTTTTTTTTGAAAAGGTGAGAAGCGACAGAGGATATTATAAAGCGCCGCCTACCGTTAAATATGGAAGCACTCTTTGAGGCTGAGCCTCAGCTCTGCAGCTAAGGGCAGCCTCTAAAATTTACAACATTTTTAATATTATGCCAATACTTATAAAGACAAAAAGCGGCACAAATTCACTGTTTGTAAAGGTATTATTTCATCGCAGAACTGTCATTTCACTTTTAAAAACGTCTATTTTTGTCATTCTGAGCGCAGCGAAGAATCTATGCTGCTTATTTCCAGCCGGCTTCATAATATATCCATTTTTGGTATTGCAGGATACACTCTGATATGATAATATACTCTGCAGGAGCCGATGAAGAAGCTTGTGCAAAGCGGCTTCAGCGGCGTCGGTAAAGTTATATATTATCTTTACAGACAGGAGCATTGCCTGCTTCAAAAGCGGTAAGGCGGCGTCTTATTTCTTCTCTTTCGTGCCGGCTTTCTACGTACAGCGCGGCAGAAAGAAAAGCCTTCCTGCGCGCTGTATAGGAGAGAGTACAAGCTTAAAGCTTCAAGCTCTCTACTTTTTTACACACAGGAGGCTTGTCTATGAAAAGAACGTTAATACAAGTATTATCCGTTCTCGGCAGCATAGCCTCAATTATAGGCTTGTTGCTCTATATAATAGATCGAACGAAATAAAAAACCGCCCAGCAGTCTACCAAACTTTGCGGCGGTTTTTATTATAACATAAAAGCCTTCACGAAGGGAAGTTAGACGCCGCCTCAAGGCGATGTTCCTTCCTTCTTTTTAAGTTTAAATAATTGCCGCCTCAAAGTCAAGAGGCACTAGACGCATACCCGGACTGCCGCTCTGTCATTCCGGGCTTCCCACCTGTTATTCATGGTTTCCCACCTGTCATTCTGAGCGCAGCGAAGAATCTATCGAGTACAGTTCCTTCGCCGGAGGCAAGGATGACAGCGCCGCCTATGACAGCCGCTTAGCCTGCATATATAAGAAACATTAACAAGACCTGCAGACTTCCTCAGGAAGCTGACAGGCCCATCTCTTTAATCCTGCGATATTGTCAGCGTCACATTGCCGCTGCCAAGCAGTTCCGCCAGCTCCTCGGCGGTTTTGCCGGTTATTCTGCCCAGCCTGGTATAGGCCCAGGAATTATGTCCGTAGAAAACGACTATTTGACGGCCGGAATACAGCATAATATCTCCGGCAGCGGCAGAAATCTGCTTATCGTCCCTCGGCAGCGAAGCGCCAAGCTGGCCGACTTGTTCAAAGCCGCCGTACATTGACATTTTAATGCTCAGCGGCCCGGCAGAAGTCAGTTTACTAAGAGCGGCTGCGGATTCATTGTTCTCCCACGCCACAGAAACCTCGGTATTGTCGATCATCAGCTTCATTGTAAGTTTGCCCTCCGTCCCCCTCCCAGTGCAGAGAACTTCCGCCCGCGGGTTCCGAACGTCTCCCGTCCGCCCTGCCGCGCCGGAAGCAGCCGAAAAGTTTTTCACATTTTCCGGCAATTTGCGGCTATTTTCCCCCGCCGCCTTCTCCGCGCTTCCGATCGCACCGCTTTTCGGCTCCGCTGCCGTCGTCTGCACGGCGGCAGGCTGGCCGGAGCATGCCTGCAGTACGAACAGAGACGCCGCGCATACAGACAGGAAGAGGTTTCGGCATAATTCTATAAGAAGGCCCCGTTGCATACCTGGATAACCTGACCTTTCACATGCTTTCCCATATCGGAAGCTAAGAACAGGCAGGCATTGGCCTGATCGATGGGATCACATTCCGGCCCGGGGAAATACACAAAATGTTTGCTGTATTCCAGCATTTTTGCGCCGCCGGGCTGCTCGCCTGCCTTGTTGGCCAAATGGGCGGGCGTTACCGTCGCCCCGGGGGCGACAGCATTGACGCGGATGTTGGTATCGATAAGGCGCATGGCAACATTCTTGGTCAGCGTATTGATGGCGCCCTTGGAAGACGTATAGGAAGCGCCGCAGAACGGCCGGTCTCCGTTGACTGAAGAAATATTGATAATACAACCTTCGTTTTTAGGAAGAAAGATTTTCAGCGCTTCTCTGATAAACCTGAAGGGGCCGAAAACATTGGTCTGATAGACGTGTTCCAGCCACTCGTCATCGGTTTCATCGATCATCTTCTGCTCGCCGATAGCGGCGTTATTGATGACGATGTCAAGATCGCCATAAGTATCGACGGCCGTACGAATCACCTTCTGCACATCGCTGAGATTTTTATTGTCAGCCACGACCCCGGTAACTTCATAACCCTTACTGCGGATTTCTTCTACCGCCGCAGCCAATTTTTCTTCGCCGCGGGCAGTCATGACCACCTTGGCGCCTTCTTTGGCAAAAAGCTCCGCCATAACTTTGCCCATACCGTAGCTGGCTCCGGAAATGACAGCGACCTTGCCGTCCAGCATCTTAGCGTCCATTTGCTTCTCTCCTTATCCTCGAACCTGTTTAAATCAGACCTTTGCCGAACTCGCAGGCTTCGGCCAGCTCGGCTTTATGGCGTTCCGCTTCGCCCGCATCCGAGATACCGCCGCAGAACAGGGAACCGGCAAGCGACGCTTTCTCAAAACAGTCTATCCAGCCTTGCAGTCCGGAAACCGCTCTTTTGGGAACATGCTCCTCGTCTTCGGCCGCGGTGGAAAGCATATAGATATTCCGAAAGCGATAGTCCGTCGTATAGAGAGGATTGAGGCGGTCGAGCAGCGTTTTCATCTGGCCGCTCATTTCATAGTAATAAATCGGCGTAACAAAGACCAGCGTGTCCGCGTCTTTTACTTTGCCGACGATCTCCGCCGCGTCGTCCTCAATGATGCAGCGCTGCGTCTTCTGGCAGGCGAGACAGCCCTTGCAGAAGCGGATATCCTTGCCCTTGAGGCTGATATGCTCCACATCATGGCCAGCCTCTTTGGCGCCTTTGATCAGTTCCTCGGCCAATCTGTCAGAATTGCTTTTTACGCGCAGGCTGGACGTAATTACCAAAACTTTGCTCATTTCATATTCTCCTTCATAAAAGCCTCAATTTTATCGAACGGAATGGCGTTCTTTCCGCCGCCGTCGTAGAGATCGGTGTGGGAAGCGCCGGGAATGATATACAGCTCTTTGTTGTCCGCATATTTGCTGTCTTTTACCATATCGGCATAAGCGTCCCGGCTCATATAGCAGGAATGGGCCTTTTCGCCGTGGATCATCAGCACGGCGCTGCGAATTTCCCCGGCATAGGTGAACAGTCTGGTGTTCATAAGCGAGGAACCGCTGTTTACCGTCCAGCCGTCGTTGGAATTGAGAGAGCGCGGATGATAGCCGCGTTCGGTCTTATAATAGGCATGATAATCTTTTACAAAATCAGGCGCGTCCTCCGGCAGCGGATCGATCACGCCGCCCTGCCTGGCATAGCTGCCGTTCTGATAATCCTTCGTCCGCTGAGCGTTGAGAGCCAGCCGCTGGCGGTGACGGGCTTCCTCATTGTCGGCGGCGTCAAAATAGCCGTTTCCGGCCACGCGGGACATATCGTACATGGTCGAGGCGACCGCCGCCTTGATTCTGGTGTCGATACAGGCCGTCTGCAGAGCCATGCCTCCCCAGCCGCAGATGCCGATTATGCCGATCCGCTCAGAATCGACATTAGCCTGCACGGAGAGAATATCAATCGCAGCCTGAAAATCCTCCACGCAGAAATCAGGGGAATGCATCGCCCGGGGAGTACCGCCGGATTCGCCGGTAAAGGACGGATCAAAAGCGACGGTCAGAAAACCGCGCTCCGCCAGCATCTGCGCGTAAAATCCGGAGGCCTGTTCCTTGCAGGCGCCGAAAGGACCGCCGACGGCAATGGCCGGAAGTTTTCCGGCGGCATTCTTCGGAACATACATATCCGCAGCCAGCGTGATTCCGAAATGGTTTACAAAAGTTACCTTGCAATGATTTACCTTGCCGCTCTGGGCAAAAGTTTTGTCCCACTCCTGAGTCAGTTCGAGTTCTTCTGTCTTCATCATAATAATTGCCGCCTTTCTTTAGCCGCCTGAGCATTTATTGTCTTTGCCGCGGCTCACGGCTATTGTAGCATCTTGACCGCAGGCTCGCTAATGGTTATTATGAATATCATGATATTCCTTATCGGAATATCACGTTATTATAAGGAGTTCCTATGGAAATCAGAACGCTCCGATATTTTCTGGCTGTCGCGCGTGAAGAAAACATGACGAAGGCCGCCGAAAACCTCCACGTCACTCAGCCCACGCTGTCCAAGGCGCTGAAGTCATTGGAAGACAAGCTGGGCAAGAAGCTGTTTACCAGGCACAGCTTCAGTATCAGGCTGACCGAAGAAGGTTTGCTGCTGCGCAGCCGGGCCGAAGATCTGATCAGCATGGCGAACAGGATCGAAAGTGAATTTATGTCGCTCGACGATATTACCGGCGGCGATCTGTACCTGGGACTGGCCGAATCCTGTCAGATTTGTTTTCTCGCCCGCGAAATACACGCGCTGAAAACGAAATATCCCGGCCTCCGCTACCACATAACCAGCGGAGATACCGAGCAAGTCGGCGAGAAGCTGGATAAAGGACTGCTGGATTTTGCGGTGCTGGCCGAAATTCCCGATGCGGCAAAATACGAATCGCTGGTCTTTCCCGAAGCGGATAAATGGGGCCTCGTCATGCCCGCAGACGATCCGCTGGCCGGGAAAAAAGCTATCCGCGCCGACGATCTGATAGGCCTGCCGCTCTTCTGCTCCGGCCAAGGCTGGGAAAAGGACATTCCTCTCTGGGCCAAAGACAAGATGACGCTGCTGCATCTGGAGGGCTCGTTCCGGCTGTCCTACAACGCCTCCATCTTTGCCAAGGAACACCTCGGCTATCTGCTCACCTTTGACAGACTGGTGGACACTTCGCCCGACAGCGGGCTGACCTTCCGGCCTCTCACTCCGACGCTGGAGACAAAACTGTATCTGGTCTGGAAGAAAGATCAGGCTTTCTCTCCTATAGCCGAACGGTTTCTGAAACAGATACAAGCTTCTTTCACGGCAGAATAAAAACTGCAGAAAGTTCAGATCATACAAACGCCCTGTCATTCAGAGCTTCCCCCCTGTCATTTTGAGCGCAGCGAAGAATCTATTGAGTACATTTCCTTCGCCGAAGGCTCAGTATGACATAAAAAACAGCGCCGAAAGGCGTACCATTTTTGGTATTGCATATTACACTCTGATGTGATAATATACTCTGCAGGAGCCGATGAAGAAGCTTGTGCAAAGCGGCTTCAGCGGCGTCGGTAAAGTTATATATTGCCTTTACAGACAGGAGCATTGCCTGCTTAAAAAGCGGTTAGGCGGTGTCTTATTTCTTCTCTTTCGTGCCGGCTTTCTACATACAGCGCGGCAGAAAGAAAAGCCTTCCTGCGCGCTGTATAGGAGAGAGTACAAGCTTAAAGCTTCAAGCTCTCTACTTTTTTACACACAGGAGGCTTGTCTATGAAAAGAACGTTAAT
>JAFTAM010000126.1 GCA_017458675.1 bacterium | reverse complement strand
CCTGAAGGCCGTTCTGTATGATTATTATGACAACATGCAGAGCAGCATGGAAAAGGCCATTGCCGATTCTCTGGAAATAAGAGCAGAATGGGCGGATTTATTGGATGAGAGCGACGACACCAAGATTATAGAGGATGCGGAAACAGCCTATAATGCATGGCGCGGCGCGGTAATGGAACAGTTGAAGCAAAACGGCGTTTTTAACTATGAATACGCCGGGACAGTTATTGCGGCCTGTAAAGAAATGATGAAAAGCTGTGACGGCAATCCGCGGAAGATAAAGAAAAATAGTGATGTCGACGCTGACGATCAATCAATTTGTAAGGCTATAGTATATTTGTCAAATTTGGATTGTGCTCATGATGAGTTTTGGAATGATTGGATTTTTTGGAAGAATTTAGCTTGTTTTTTATTAAATAGCTCTAATAGCTTAAAAACAGATAAAAGCTGGAACAAAGGCGATGGATATCATGATTATACTTTTATCCCTGCTACGAAAAATTCATATTTTACGGCCTTAAAAGACTTATGCAAAGGTTTTAATGATGAAAGTACAGTCGATAGTGACCCCAAAAAGAATTTTGAAAAAAATCTGGCTCTGGCCAGGGACTGTTTTGGAGATGAACATTTTTTAGATTACAGTAAAGAAATGCTGCAGCGGGTTCTGCGTTTGGAACGCTTTGCTCTCGAGTGCCTGGAGAAAGTCTTTTCTGACGAGATGGAATGCGACTTTGAAGAAATCAGCCGTTCCGCCGTCAAAGCCAGCGCTCCCGATAATAATGATCCTGAGGCGTCGTTTAAGATCGATGAATATCTCATGGAGGACGACCGCATAGTTCATATTTTAGTCGATGAATACCAGGATACTTCGCGCAGTCAGTTTCTGCTTTTGAATAATTTTATACGCGGCTGGCAGCCCATACCGTGCGCCGAATGTTTATTTAAGGATAAATGCGGCGCCAAAGATAATAATACGCACCGCGAATGTGATGTGGATGGGCACACCGTTTTTTGTGTGGGCGACCCCATGCAGTCCATATACCGTTTCCGAGGGGCAGATGTCAGCGTCTATACGCATACGCAAAATTCCGGTTTTGATTGCTATGAGGATCCCGGCGCCGGATATGAATCGTCCTTTAAACCAGAAGAACTGCATCTGCAATGTAACTTCCGGTCCCGTCATAGATTAGTAAGGGCTTTGGGGGATGATATGTTTGCGCCTATTTTCCCTGAGGAGCCATCCCGCGGCAGCGTAGATATAGGCATAATTAATTTTGCGCCTTCTGAGCCGGCTGCAGCCTGGGAAGGGGCAAATTCTGACGATAGTACTATAAAGTTTATAGAGGCGAAGCCTGTTTTAATCAATAATGCTTTTGAGAATATTTTTACTGAAGATAAAATTAACAGTTTTGCAGCCGATACTGAAACAGGCTTGACGGAAGAAGCGAAGGCATTGCTGAAGAACTACAGCGCAGCAGTTTATGAGGCGGCTTTAATTACTGATGAAATTGCGCGTATCCGCAAAGAAGACGAAAATAAGGCGGCAAAGGATAAGAGAACGATCGCCGTGCTTCTGGAATCGAAGGATTTGGGCACGGAGATACTGCGCAGACTTCAGAGCATGAAGATTCCTGTAGCGCAAAAGGAAGTCTGCAGTCTCGATAAGGCTGAGCCGGTGCCGCTTCTGGTGGCTATAACCAACGTGTTTCTGAATGTTTTGGAGCGCCGCTTCTGGTTTGCCATTCTGCGTTCCAAGCTGGTTGGCCTCAATATGAAGGAAGTCGCCGTTTTGATGGAGCGGGTTTTGGACGATGAAGCTGAAAAGGTAGGACGCTACAATCCTCCAAAGGATTTTTGGCATAGCTTGAGCCTGGTCTCCTCTAAAGACGGGAAGATGCGGGATCTTCTGAAGAAAGCGGGGATGTCTGAAAAAGGTCTTGAGGCCTGCCGCCGCCTTTATAAGGCTTACAGCCATGCTTATGCGACGCGCCGTTCAATGGGACTGGCAGATTCGGTGCGCGGTCTGTGGATGCGTCTGGGCGGTCCGGCTCTCTGCAGCAGAGAAGAGGCTGCCAACGCCGAGCAGTATTTTGAATTTTTGAAGCGTTTTGACGAGCGCGGCGAATGGCCCAATGTCAAAACCTTAGAAGACGGCCTGAGTCAGCTCTTCGCCGAGTCATCAATGGATGAAAATAATCCGGTGCAGTTCCTGACGGTTCATGGGGCTAAGGGGCTGGAGTTCGATTACGTATTTTTGCCGGGTCTGGCTTCTAAGCAGAATCCGCGAACTGTAGAAAAGCTGATAAACGTATCTTCTTTCGGCATTCGTGAAAAAGCTGTACATGAATACAGGCTGCTTTCGCCTATTATAAAGGAAAAAGACGGAAAAAATTCCCAGGATAGATATTTCTATGAGACCGTTGAGCGGCTGAATAAAGAGGGCGAACGGCACGAAAAGGTACGGCTCTTTTACGTTGCCGCCACCAGAGCCAAGCGCTGCGTCTATTTGTATATACATATTAAGCATGCTAACAACAAACAAACGCAAGATCGTGATTTAATAATGCCTAAAAACGACAGCAAGATGCTCAGCAAAGAACTGTGGATGATTTTGGCTGAAAAATATCTTAGGCTTCGCTATGCCGAAAACAAGAATAAGAATTATACGAGCGCTTATGAATCTAACAGTGATTTTGAAAGAGATTATCTGCGTTCGTATTTGCAGGCTATGAAGAGTGAAGTATCTGAGGGAAAGCAGATTAAAAATACGGCTGTGCCGCGTCTGAAGCTCGACTGGGCCAACCGGCTCGGGGACGAATATAAGGCTAAGGCCGAGCCTTGGCAGAAGCTTTGGGAGGCGGAAACCGCTGGAGCGCAGACGGCAGTGTCGGACGACGGCAGTAAACCTGCTTCAGAGGCTGGGACCGGTAAAGCCGAAGAAAGCGGAAAGGCTCAGCAGAAGCAGAAACCCAATAAAAAGAAAAAGGCTTTAGGTACGCTGGTTCACGAGCTTCTGGAAAAGCTGGCGAATTTGACGGCTGAATATCCGGAGGAATATACAGACGAAAACGGCGAACTTTGCGCCGAAAAATTCAGCGATGAAATTTTAAAGAAGCTGATTGAAGAAGCGGAAATTAAAGAAAATATCAGCGATAAAGATTTGAATGAAATAAGATGTAGAGCCGGTGAGATTTTGCGGAAAGTTCTGGAATCAAAGAAGGGACGCTGGGTTCTCAGACCGCGACCCGGCGCGGCCGCCGAAGAGGAATTCCAGTGCTGGGCCAAAGCTGTCGAAAATGATTCCCGGGGCCATTACTGCAAGCGCATTATCGACCGCACCTTTGTTGAAGACGGGGTGTGCTGGATTATCGACTACAAGACCGGCGCACGTAAAAAAGGCGAAAGCCTGGATGCGTTTTATGAGCATAAATTAAACGGCGGAGACGCTAAATATGCCGATCAGCTTCGCGGTTATGCCAAGATTAAAAAGACGCTTCTCGGCGACCGGATCAGCAAGGTCAAGGCGGCGCTGTATTTCCCCAGGGTTGAAAACGGCGAGGGCTGGTGCGAAATTGAAGTCGGCGATTAAGAGCGGCGGATTTATCCGCTTAATAAATGGCTTAGCTGGTTTTCGCCGGCTATCAGCCTTTATTGTCGTCATGAGCCTCCAGCGAAAGATCTTTTATGCAGAATGGAATTAGATTCTTCGCTGGCGCTCATAATGACAGAAGAGAGGAAAGCCGTATCGCCGTCCCCTCATGCATAACAAGCTGATTTAAGTTTGCAGGCAGCCTGAGAGACTGCCTGCAGAACGCTTTTTTCAGCTGTTTTCTTTATTTTCTTCTTCCTGGTCGGCTTCTTTATAAGGACAGACCGCCTTTAAGTGACAATATTGACAGTTTTGATTAGTAGGATTGGCTTTATAGCTTATATTATAAGTCTCCTCGGCCATAAACTCTTTAAGCCGCTGAATGATCATTTCTTTCCAGTCTTTTATTTGGTTATCCCAGGTCTCGGCAAACAGAGTATTTCCATCTTGCTTTTTCTTTTTATCTTCTTGCTGAGCAATTGTATCGGCATTAAGAGTTTTAAAACCTGAATCTTCCAGGGTGAGCTTGCCGAAGCTGAGCTCCCGGCATTTTTCAGCGTCGCCAATTCCAAAGGCGGCATAGACGGGCAGCTGGTAGTTTTTTCCGTCTTGAAGCGGATATATGAAGGCGGCTTTATTTTCCTTTTGCTCCTTTTGTTTCGCTCTATCCATTTTAATGCTCCAGCATTTGATATCTGCAGCATGTTTGCCGGATTTATAATCGATAACTGCGCTGCCTTCGCCATTCTGACCAATGAGATCGATGCGATCGGCGCGGCCGTCAAAAGCAAAATGCTTATTGCCAAGATCAATAGTGCAGATAAAGGCTTTCTCCAGTTTATCCTTATCTACGTAAAAATCGTTAGGTCTGTCAATTTCACATTGTTCAAACCAGGGATATAAAATAGCCTGGAGACGCTTTTTTTCGTTTTCTTTGAGTACATTCTCCGCGTCCGGGCGGTCAAAGATCTGGCTGTTGGCGTGAATGTCTTTCAGACTGTTTTCTATGGCGTCATCAATAATTATATGAATATCGTCGACAATAAGCTGCCGTAAGTAATCCTTGAAAGAGGGACGCGGGTCCGGAATACTCTTCCAGCGTTCTTCCAGCTGCTTCCGGGACTCTTCCTTAACCTTTCGAAGAATGTTTCCGCAGCCGCTGCAGGCGGGCTCTTCCTCTGCAGAGCTGCCGTCCCATTTTTCAAACCAGGGATATAAGTTATCCTTGAGCTGCTTGTTAATCTTGTCCAGGTTGTCTTCTATGGCTTTGTCAACGGTTGAATGAATGTCGTTATCCGCAAGCTGACGCAGATAATCCCTGAATGAGGGAATGTGGTCAGGAAGATTCTTCCAGCGGTTTTCCAGCGCCTTTTGGGAGTTTTCCTTAACTTGACGGATAATCTCTCCGAAGTCGCTGCCGGTGAGATGTTCTTCTGCAGAAGTGTCGTCCCATTTTTCAAACAGGGGATATAAGCTCTTTTTTATTTTCTCTTTAACTTCTTTCAGGTTTCTTTCTATAGCTTTATCAATAATTAAATGAATATCGTTGTCGACAAGCCGCTTTAAATACTCTTTAGACGAGTAAGGGACGAGAAGCTGCAGCTGCCGATTGTTCAGCTCTTTCCAGGTATTTTCCATAACATTGTGGATAATGCTGCCGCGGTCTGTGTAGCTGAGGCCTTCATCGGTCGGGTCGTCGTCTGTGCAGCTCAGGCGGTAGGTCAGGAAGGCTTTGAAGGGACAGTTGCACATGGCGTTTATCAGAGCGGTGCCGCCCTTGAAGACGCGCTTCTTTTCGCCGGTTTTATCGTCGGTTATTTCTTTGTTGGGAAGGGCTTCGGGCACTTTTTCTTCGTCGGTTTCTTCCCAGATTTCTTCTATGCTTTTGCAGCAGATAAAGCCGGGATCCCAAGTCTCTTTGTCGGGCGCCGCTGCAATATCCTGTGTGTGCGCTTTACTCCCTTTGCAAACTTCGCTTTTCCAAAGTGGGCTGACGGCGGAAGACAGCAGGCTGCCGGACTTCTCCTGAGTGTTGGAAAAACTGAGGAACAAATTGTCCGTCGCCTGAGTTAAGCCGCGGATACTGCGCCGGGCCGCCTCTAAAGCCTGTCCGGCGTTGGCCTTTTCATAGCCCAGGAGGTCCAGAATTTTAGCGGGTATGTAGCCTTGTGAAGAAATCGGCGCAGGAAAATTGCTGTCATTAAACTGTATGAGGTACAGGTGGGTAAACTGAGAACCCAAGGCCTGTTTCACGTTAAGAATGCGCAGACCGTCCGTATCCTGGCGGTAATAGAAATTATTTTCGCGATCGATCAGAAGCAGCCTTAAATACTGCATGAAGGTTTTGAAATCGACGCGGGCCTGATAGTGGCGTTCAGAAGCGCGGGAAAGCTTATACAGCACTTTAATGAGGCTGCCGACGGCATTGTCGGCTGTTTTGGAAATTCTGCTGATGTTATATAAGGAAAAAGACGCTTTGATAAGTTTGTCCGCATATTCGGCCCACCGGCTTAAAGGGAGCGTCTGGTTTGCCGAGTCGGTTTGAGGATCGTTATTATTTGCGCCTAAACAGCTTTCTTTGAAATGGTTAATATTTTCAATAATATGATGCAGTCCGTGCAAAGGAAGGCGCTTGGGTGGCTTTTTAGCAGGATCGGGTATTTCATTGTTTTTTGCGCCAGGATAATTGTATTCGTTTACGACCTGCTCGAAATCTTCCAGAGTGTAAATGGAGTGGAAATCGCGGCGCAGTTTTTTGCACAGCTCGGCTTTATCGGTTAGCGCGTCGCAGCTTCTCTTGCCGTCTATTTTAACATAGCTCTTTAAAAAGCCGCTGGAAATGATGTTAATCAGTTTCTGGCGTGACAGCGTGGACATGCTGAGCCGGAGCAGGTTTAAGGCGTCCTGAATGACCGGGTTCTTTAAAATGGCTTCGCCGCTTATGAGGATGTAAGGGCGCGGGGTATTTTCCTGACCGCCGATGAGGGCATGGGGAGCCAGCGCTTTGTCTAAAATCAGGGTTATGTCGGAAACGCTGCCGCGCAGCTGGGGAATTATTACCGCCGCTCGGTTCTGCGAGTTTTCATTTAAAACCTTCTGAGCTTCTCTGGCGGCATAAACCAGCTCCTCCTCGAGACTTTCAAAGGGAGATTTCAGCTGATTTTCGTTGCCCTTGGCTAATAAGGCAATATTGCATTTGCAATTAACTTTATCCGGATATTTATAGAGAGTCGTTCTGCATGAATACTTGTTTTCTAAAAATTTAAAAAATTCGCGGAGCTGGGGAGTCGGCTGGGTGAAATTCGCCAGAATAATTTCTTCAGGGAGAGCAGGATTCAGGTCCTCTTCTTCCATTATTTTGGCCAGGGCGTTGGGAATGAGCGATGTACTCAGAGCGTTATTTTCATCCATATAGCTTCTGTAGTCGTCGGCTATTTTCAGAAAAGCTCTATGGTCGGGCTGAAGCTCGCAGTTATCGTCGGTTTTTCCGTTCAGCAGGCAGTTTATGAAAGTTTTGCACTGTCCGGTTTTATCGCCGTTTACTGAATTGGCGTCGTAAGCGGGCAGGGAGGCGGTATGGCGGCATCTGATAAAATTGTGCCTGGCTAAAAGCGTCCAGCATCTGCGCATGTTGTCGGCCGCGCCGTTGGCGTTAATAAGAGGGCGGTTATTATTTTTAATCCATTCGGCTACAAGATTGCGCCAAAGCACAATCTCGCTGGTGCCGTCAATGATTTTAAGCGGTTCTTTTTCATGCAGTATGCAGCGGAGGCGGCATTTGTCCCAAAGCATATTGTACCACTGGGTCAGCGTCATAATATTGGCTGATTTGCGCACCCAGTTGGTTTCATTTAAGCATTTTTCGTTGAGCTTGCGGTTGAGAGCGTCGCGGAAAATTTTATCCTGCGTTATTATCAGCAGGTCGGATTTTGGATTATCTATAATATAATTTACTAATTGGTTAAAATTTAGGTCTTTTGTAATCATAAATCCCGCTATTCTGCGTAAATTCGCAAAATCCTTTGCTGCGAGGCCTGGCGGCCGCCCCGCAGCGCGGGTTTCGGATATAGATTCTTCGCCGCGCTCTGAATGACAATGAAATTGGCGCGGAATTGCAGGCTGCCTCGCGCGGAGCTGCGAGGCGCAGCGCGCGGAATGTCAAGGCGGGGTCGGGCCGGGAATGACAATTTGCGTTTGTCGGAGAACTTACAGGCATGTATTCTCAGAGCAGTTTTTTTGATATAGATACCTCTGCCGCCGAAAGCGCGGCTGAGCGGAGCGGGGGAGCGTCCGCAGATTCGGTCGCGGAGGCCGAAGGCAAACCGCGCCGGAGCCGGAAGACGGCTAAAGCCAAAGCGGCCGTGAACGAGGACGGCGAGCCGGTTCTTGCCGATACGGCGGACGCCGATTTGGAAAATGAAGTCAGCGAGCATCTCTGCGTGCCCGTTGAAAACGTTGACGATCTCAAAGGCGAATGGGAGTTCGTCAGTGAGGCGGTCCGGCGCACCAACAGGGCCTATTATGAGGACGACGCCTCTTTAATTTCCGATCATCTGTACGACCGCCTCAAAAGGCGTCTGGCCGCTTTGGAGAAGCTGCGGCCCGATTTGGCGGAAAAGGGCTCGCTCACCGAAGAGGTGGGCGGCAGCGCCTCCGACCGCTTCCGCAAGGTCAGGCATAACGAGCGCATGCTGAGCCTGGCCAACGCCCTGGACTGCGATGATTTGGCCGCCTTCGGGGAGCGGGTGCAGAGGAATCTTCCCCCGGAGGACTGCGAAAGTCTGCGCTATATCGCCGAGCTGAAGATCGACGGTCTGGCTCTGCGCCTGGTCTATGAAAACCGCCGCCTGGTTCTGGGAGCCACCCGCGGCAACGGCAGCGTGGGCGAAGATATTACCGAAAACGTGCGGCAGATAGCGGATATCCCGCAGACTCTGCCGGAGGGCTACCCCGAGCATTTTGAAATCCGCGGCGAAGTTTATATGCGCCCTTCGGTCTTTGCCGAGATCAACGGCGCTCTGCCGCCGGAGGCCCGCAAGGCCAACCCCCGAAATCTGGCCGCCGGATCGCTGCGCCAGAAAGATCCTGATATCGTCCGGGAGCGCCGCCTGAGCTTCTTCGCCTATACGGTGGTTACTCTGCCGGAGGAGATCGCTTCGCAGAGCGAGGCCCTGGCCTATGCCAGAAAGGCCGGTTTTGCCGTGTGCGGCAGCCTTCTGCCCGAAGCAGGCCGGGAGCGCCGGGATACGGCGGTGGCTCTTTTCCGCAATATGGCCGAAGTTATTGAGTTCTGCCGCTCCTGGACTTATGAGGTTCAGAAGCTGATCGACGTGGGCATCGACGGTATCGTTGTCAAGATAGACAGCTTTGCCATGCAGAAGAAGATGGGCGCGACCTCGGCGACGCCTAACTGGGCCATAGCCTACAAGTTTCCCCCTCAGGAGGCGGAAACGCAGGTCGAGGATATTATCTTCCAGGTAGGGAGAATCGGCAATATCACTCCGGTGGCGGCGCTCAGGCCGGTTCTGCTCGACGGCACGACCGTCAGCCGGGCCACGCTGCATAATATGGCCTACATTCACGATAAGGACCTGCGTCCGGGCGATACCGTCAGCGTCTATAAGGCGGCGGCCATTATCCCCCAGGTCGGAACCGTCAAAAACGCCTGGAAAATGCCGGAGCTCTGTCCCTCCTGCGCCGCGCCGCTCAGAGACGGCCGCTGCTCCAATCTTTGCTGTCATGAACGTCTGGTCAGCGCCTTTTTAAATTTTGCCAAAGCTCTGCAGATAGATGAATTAAATAAGGAATGCGCGGAAAAACTCAGCGAGTTTTACCGCTCCCGCGCCGGCGAAAGCGATGCGGACAGCGGCTGGCTTCTGACTGATTTTACGCCCATTTTGGAGGCGGAGCCCGGCTTCTGGCAGGAGCTTCTGCAGGATCGTGAGCGCGCCGACAGGCTCTGTTTGCAGATTCAGGAAGCCAAGCGCCGGCCTTGGCCCGCCTGGCTGGCGGCCTTGGGCGTCGCCGGACTGGATGAGGAAAACGCAGCCTTTGTGAGCGCGGTATTCGGGTCGTGGGAAGAGCTGGCGGAGGCGGAGAGAGAAGCTTCGGGAACGGCGGCTTTTACGGCGGAAACGTTCTGCGCCGCTTTCGGCAGGCCGCAGCCTGAGGCCGATAAGCTGCGCGGCTGGCATAATTTCCTGGTCTGTCCGGAAAATGCGGCTATGCTTGAAAAATGGCGGAACTTGGGCTTTGCGGTCGGGCGGGAAGGGGATACGGCCAAGCCCTGGCAGGGCTTGACTGCGGTATTTGGAGGCGGCGTCAATGCGGAAACCAGAGCGCGGGCGATCGCCCTGGCCCGCCGGCTGGGCGCGAACGTCGCTTCTGTCTTCAGCAGAAAAACCGACCTTTGGATCGTCGCCGATAAAGAGAAACTCTCCGAGCGGCAGAGGCAGAACCTGGCTTCAGCCAACGGGAGCCGTTCCGCAGAAAAGCCGGTCAGTACGGTCAATTACGGCGAGCTGCCGCAGCTGCTGCTGGAATCGGGCGTTTTTGACGGATGCTCCGGCTCGGATTATGAGCCCTCGGCGGAACCGGTTCGGGAAGGCGCGGCCAAAGTTAAGGGCATACGCTGTAAGGTCGGGGCCGACGGCTGGATTGCGCCCGAGATCGAGCTTGAAGAAGCGGCGGAGTCTCCGGACGAAAGCGCCGCGGAAGAGCGCGGAATAGGAACGGCCCGCAGCTATAGAGCGCTTTTGCCTTCTCTGGCGGCGCTGAAGGAACTGCATCTGCGTGCGGGAGATCGGGTTAGGCTGCATGTGCAGGGCGAACGCGTAAAAATATCCGCAAATCTGAATCTGTTTAAAGCGGCGGAGAGCTGCCCGGGCTGCGGCGGTCCCGTCGACAGCAGCGACAAGACTTTCCTGCGCTGCCGAAACCGCTATTGCCAGGCCCGTCTGGTCAATGCGGTTATGCATTTCTGCTCGCGCAGCGCCATGAACATAATGGGCATAGGGGAGAGCATCGCCAGGAATATGGTTCCTAAGCTCTATGCGGTGCGGCGGAGCGGCGGCGACAAGGCGCTGCGTTTCAGCTTGGCTCAGCTTTACAGCCTCAATCTGGCCGATCTGGCCGAGGCGGCCAACAGCGCTTTGCTGGCTAAAAAGATCGCCGAGCAGATTAAACTGAGCTTAAAACGGCCCTGGCCGCATCTGCTTTTCGGCTTGGGCATAGAAAACGTGGGTCTTACGGCGGCTATGGATATTGCCGACAGCTTCGGCTCGCTGGAGGCCCTGCGCAGCGACGTCGCGGAAAACGGCGGGGCCGAGCTGCAGAAGATCCCCTTCTTGGGCGGAGCGGTGCTGCGCAGCCTTTCGGAGTTTTTCGGCGAGGCGGACAATCTGGAGGAGCTGGAAGATTTCCGGGAGGCCGGCCTGAGCCTGGAACTGAAGCGCGGGGAGGAGGCTCAGACGCTGGCGGGTCTGACCATAGTCGTGACCGGAACGCTGGACGGACTGAGCCGCACCGAGGCTTCGGCGCTGCTTCGGAAGCACGGGGCCAGGGTCGGTTCGTCGGTGAGCAGAAATACCGATTACGTGGTAGTCGGCAATAAGCCGGGCAAGAACAAAACGGACAAAGCCGAAGAGTTTAAAATTCCCGTTTTGGATCAAGCGGGACTGAACGCTTTAATTGAGAAAGGACCGCAGCAGCCGTGAGGCTGTCAGGCGTTATTTTAAGGAGATAATATGCATAACGTATATAAGTTGAACGACAGTATTTATTGGATCGGGGCCAACGATCGACGCATCAGTCTGTTTGAAAACCATTTTCCGCTCAGCGAAGGCGTTTCCTATAATTCCTATTTCATCGACGGAGAGGAAACCGCGGTTATGGATACCGCCGACGACGCGGTGCTGACCCAGTATTTTGAAAACCTGGCGTACGTATTGAACGGACGGGCGCTCAACTACATTATTGTTCAGCACATGGAGCCCGACCACTGCGCCGGTTTAGCCATGCTGGCCGAAAAGCATCCCGAGGCCAAAATAGTGGTCAACTGCAAAACCGCGGCTTTCATAAAGCAGATGTTCCCCCTGGCCGATAAGCTGTCCGAGCGCTTTGTGACCGTGTGCGACGGCCAGAGCCTGCAGGTGGGCGATACCGCTCTGACTTTCTGTATGGCCCCCATGGTCCACTGGCCTGAGGTCATGGTCACTTACGACAGTACCCATAAAATTCTCTTCTCCGCCGACGCTTTCGGCAGCTTCGGGGCTTTGAACGGCAATATCGTCAACGACAAATGCGATATGAAAGCTAAACTTTCCGAATACCGCCGCTATTACACCAACATCGTCGGCAAGTACGGAATGCAGGCCGCCAAGCTTCTGGGCAAGGCTTCGGGTCTGGATATCAGGATGATCTGCCCTCTGCACGGTCTGGTTCTGGTTCAGGATTTTGATTTTATCCTCGATAAATATACCAAATGGGCCTCCTATACCCCCGAGGACAAGGCGATCATGATCGCTTTCGCCTCTATGTATCATCATACCGAAAACGCCGCCGAAATTCTGGCCTGCGCCCTGGATCGCCGGGGAGTGCGCGATATCGTCATGTATGACGTCTCCCGCACCGACGTTTCCTATCTGGTGGCCGAGGCTTTCCGCTGCAGCCATATCGTGCTGGCCGCGCCCACCTATATGAACGAACTCTATCCGGAGATGGCCAACTTCATCCGCAGCCTGCAGAGCCACGCTCTCAGAGATCGCAAAACGGCGGTCATCGGCAACGGCACCTGGGCCAACCAGGCCAATAAGACCATGATTTCCATGCTGGAAGGCATGAAGAATACGGAAGTGCTGGGCAGCCTGGAATTTATGTCGGCGCCCGGTCCGGACAAGGTTAAGGAACTGGAAGAACTGGCCGAGACTATTGCGGCAAGCCTGAGATAGAAATTTTATTTGACAAAAAGCAGAACCGCCGTCCGCAAGGCTGCGAACGGCAATGTCGGTAAGTTAAGCCTATAATTTGCTAAAAATGGTACATTAACTTGTTTTACCAATGCTTGCAAATGTTTCCCATGTCATTCTGAGCGCAGCGAAGAATCTTTAGAGCATGTTCTGCATGTTTTCGCTATGCCGG
>JAFTAM010000125.1 GCA_017458675.1 bacterium | reverse complement strand
AATTTGGAAATATTATTATATCAAGCGCCAAAAACAATTCTTCCTTCCTGCGCGTCCGCGATGTGGCGACCACCGAACTGGGAGCTTCCACCTATACTTCCAGCGGTGAACGCGACGCTAAAGAGAGTTTGATTATCGCCGTTTATCAGCAGCCCAGCGCCAATGGCGTGGCTTTGGCCGCGGAGATCAAGGCAAAGCTGGCGGAGCTGAGCAAAAACTTCCCGACCGGCGTCAATTACGAAGTTACCTATGACAGTACGATCTTTGTTACCAAGTCGATTGAAGAAGTAGTCCATACGCTGTTCGAAGCCATTGTATTGGTTTTGATCGTGGTATTGGTCTTCCTGGGCAACTTCCGGGCCACTCTGATTCCGATTCTGGCGGTTCCCGTCTCCCTGGTCGGTACATTTGCCGGCTTTGCCTTGATGGGATTCTCAATCAACCTATTGACGATGTTCGGTCTGGTTCTGGCCGTAGGTATTGTGGTAGACGACGCCATCGTAGTGGTGGAAGCTGTCGAGCTGCATATTGAGCACGGACTGTCTCCTATGGAAGCCACGGAAAAAGCTATGGACGAGGTATCCGGACCGGTTGTGGCTATCGCTTTGGTGCTTTGCGCCGTATTTGTGCCGGTAGCCTTTATGGGCGGCATGACGGGCATTATGTACAAGCAGTTTGCTATTACGCTGTCTGTGTCGGTCGTACTTTCCGCCCTGGTAGCTCTGACGATGACGCCAGCTCTCTGCGCCATCATTCTGAAGCCCCGCAAAGAGACACGCGGTCCTCTCGGCTGGCTCGTCAACGGCTTTAACGCCATCTTTAGGTGGATGACCAATATTTATGTATTTTTGGTTCGCTGGTCTATTAAGCTGATCGTACCTGCCGCTGCTCTGATTGCTTTAACCTATTTCGGAGCTTATTGGCTGCTGACCCATACTGCTACAGGTTTTATTCCCAACGAGGATATGGGTACGGTTATGATCAGCATCAATCTTCCGCCAGGCGCATCCTTGGAGCGTACTACCAAGGCGGTCGCCAAGGTTGAGAAAATGAGTCATAAGATTCCCGGAGTTGAACATACGCTGAGCCTCATGGGTTACAACATTATTCAGGGCAACGAGGCCAGCAACGGCGGCGCGGTAATTCTGTGCCTGAAGGACTGGGACGAGCGCAAAAAAGCTTCAGAAAGCGCTGAAGCCATCGCCATGCAGGTTCAGCAAGCCTGCGCCGATCTCGCCGAAGCTCAGGTAATTGCCATCTGCCCGCCGCCCGTTCCCGGTCTTTCTCAGACCGGCGGCGTTACTATGGAACTGCAGGATCGTGCCGGAGGAGAGATTCTCAACCTGGCTAAAGCCGCTCAAGACTATATCGGTTCCGTCAATAAGAGCGGAATAGTCTCCATGGCCTATACGCTGTTTAATCCCAGCGTCCCCATGATCGATGTAGAGGTCGACCGCGACAAGCTTATAAATCTGGGCATTCCCGTCAGTTCTGCCTTTACCGCTATGCAGGTAAACTTAGGCGGCTACTATATCAACCAGTATAACCAGTTCGGACGCACCTGGCGCGTTCTTATGCAGGCTCAGTCCAAATACAGGCGCAATCCCTCCGATATCGGCTGTCTGTATCTGAGAACCAATTCCGGCTCGATGGTGCCCTTAAGCAACGTCAGTACCGTTACGGAGGCTACCGGTCCGGATGTGTTGATTCGTTATAACCTTTACCGTGCCGTCGAGGTCAACGCTGAACCGGCGCCGGGCAAGAGTACCGGCCAAATCATAGCCGCTATGGAAAAACTGGGCGACTCTCTGCCGCAGGGTTACGGTTATGACTGGACCAGCACCGCCTACCAGGAAAAGCAGGCTTCCGGTCAGACTACTCAGATTCTGTGCCTGGGCCTGGTCTTCGTATTCCTGTTCCTGGCCGCTCAGTATGAGAGCTGGGGCGTTCCCTTTGCGGTGCTTCTCTCAATGCCTACCGTAGTATTGGGCGCTCTGGCCGGTATCCAAGTTATCGGCATGGATATGAATATTTACGTGCAGATCGGTTTGCTGATGCTGATCGGTCTTTCCGCCAAGAACGCCATCTTGATTGTAGAGTATGCCAAAGCCAACTTTGATAACGGCATGGACTTGCTTGAGGCTACTGTGGAAGGCGCTCGCCTGCGCTTCCGTCCCATTCTGATGACCTCGTTCGCCTTCATTATGGGCGTAGTGCCTCTGGCCAGAGCCGTCGGCGCCAGCGCCGTCTGCCGCCGGGCTTTGGGTACCTCGGTGATGTGCGGCATGTTGGCCGCCACTATCCTGGGTATTCTGATTATTCCTTCGCTGTACGTATTTGTACAGGGCACGATCAACCTCTTTACCGGCAAAAAGAGCAAGGCTGTCAAGCAGGCCGATAAAAAAGAAGGCGAAGTAAAGGCCGAAGCCGAGAGCGCCGAGCCCAAAGCCGAAATTAAGGCTGAAGCTAAAGCCGAGGACAAGGCTGACGCCAAGAGCGAAGCCAAGTCTGAAGCTGCCGAGGCTAAGGAGGACAAGCCGGAAGGCGGTAAGTCCGAAACACAGGCTGAGCCTGCGAAGTCCGACAAGTCCGACGCTTCAAAGGCTGAGGTAAACATTGAAAAATCGGATAAATAGCGCTCTGTCAGCGATATAAGCTGCTATACGCGCAAAAGCGTCCTGCTTGAAGGCAGGGCGCTTTTTTTGTTCCCCGAGTCATTACCTGTCCTCCTGAGCAGGTTCCCTGTCGCCCCGAGCCGGCCCCATATCATCCTGAGCCGGTCCCCATGTCATCCCGAGCCTATCCTCATGTCCTCCTGAGCCGCCTCCATGTCATCCTGAGCCGCCAGGCGAAGGATCTTTGCTATTGTCCTTTCTTGCCGCCTTAAGCCTGTTTTCGCTATGCCGGTTTTCTTTGCCGTTACCGCTCCGCGCTCGCTGCGCTCGAATCTCCGCGTACACGTCAAAGAAAACCTCTATAAGTCATGGCCGCTGAAAACTTGTTTTACTAGTCCTCCTGAGCAGGCTCCCTGGCATCCTGTGCCGCCCCATGTCATCCTGAGCCGTAAGGCGAAGGATCTTTGTCCTTGCCCTGTCATGCCGCCTTAAGCCTGTTTTCGCCCGTCTGCGGCATTTTTGTCATATATAGTTGTTTATTGAAATTAAATGCCTGAAATGCAGGAATTTAAAAAAAATTACAGAATAAATATTCACTTTAAACATTATAAATATTACAATATATGTATAAAAAGGTGTATAAAAATGATTTTAGGTGAATTGAAGGAGATATACATAATGGCGACAGATTCAAATGGGGGGCGGAGACGCAAAATTATACGATGAATATGTTCGCCGTATCGAGAGGCTTTTTGAACGTGGATATGCCGTGGCCGCAGTGTCCTGCAGCTTCGGGAACAGCAAAATAAACGCTTCAGCCGCTTTCCCCAGCGAATCGGAAAATGGCTCAGAAGTTTGTCGGCTTTGCCGATAGTCTGCATTTCGGCAGCATCAATGCCTTCGGGCATTGGATCTGCGTTAACGGCGCTCTCAGAAGAGAAAAAGAACGCTGTGCAGTAATATATGCCGCGCCAGACGGCAAAGACTTAATGAAGGAGCTTCTGCTTGCTTTCTGTGAAAAATGCGGTTTGGAAGGCTTCATTTATGTCTGTGATAATAAGCTGTATTTTACGCAAATCGGCGGAGAAGAAAGATATATAGGAGCATTTGACGGTACTTTAAAACAGCTTGAGGCCAAATATGCCGAGCTTTACGGCCTGGCCGGACGGCGCTTTGAATTCAGCCGTTTTGAGGATTTTCAGCCGTTTCGCTCCTCCTGCTTTTCCTTT
>JAFTAM010000124.1 GCA_017458675.1 bacterium | reverse complement strand
CTGTTTTGTGCGTTTTAATATAAGCAGTGCCGCTGAATTCACTGTCTTCAAGCTTAATGGTATATGTTTTCTCATAACTGTTATATACGCCGGTCGGGTTATCAACATGCTGCCAAACATCGCTGCGGCGGGGTGTACAAACGACCTGAGTATAAAGAGGTTTAACGTCGACGTTTTTTACAACTATCAGGTAATCGCCGTCAAGCGTTTCATAATTGTTGCTGAATTCCGCGAAATCGAACCTGTAGCTTCTTACGTCGTTATCAACTGTCAATTCAGGATATAGGGTATATCCGTCTATATATATTTCATATGGAGAAAACTCAGCGTCGGAATCTCCGGCTTCAACGCTGAAGGTTACGGTCTGCTCTACGTCGTCATAACTGCCTCGGACCTCATCGTTGTCCCAGTCCAGCGAATAACCCATTAACATAGTGTCGGGCCAGTTTTCGACGCCGGTTACGACTATTTGATAGGGATCGGTATTTTTGTAATCCGGAACCGGATCTGCAGTCTGGTCGGCGTCCGTGTCGGTGTCTGTATCGGTATCAGTGTCGGAGTCAGTGTCTGTGTCGGAGTCTGTATCCGAGTCGGAGTCGTCGTCGCCTTCAATAGGCGCAGCCCCTTCTTCCATATCCAGGTAGCTTACGGCCAAATAGTTGTTAAAGCCGCTCAAATAATAGACAGAATCGTCATAGCGTTTGTTTACGGCTATTTTTTCAACCTTAAGACTGTCTTCGGAAGAGGTAACTGTAAAGGTCACCGTTTCGGCGGCGCTGTCGTATTTGGCTTTGCAGGTTTTAGCTTTATCCGAAACGCCTGCATAATAGGTCATTTTTGTATTGCTGGGAGCTTTAGATAAATCTGTCACTTCTACCGTATAGGTATATTTCGCAACAGGCTCAAACGTCGGATCAGACGTCGGATCCGGCGCGGGATCGGAAGAAGAAGCGGAACCGCCGCCTCCTCCGCCGCCGCAGCCGGCCGCGAACAGCAGTGAAGTCAGGCATAGCAAAGCCAGCGCAAAGAACCATCTTGATAATCGCTTCATAGTTTCTCCTTTTTATATTGTGATTTCAGGCCGTATCTGCACGATTACAGCCTGTATAATATGATTTGCAGCCAAACCGAAATTTATACGGCGGCTCGCTGCAGAACAGCGTCGGAAACGTCTGCGGATACGGGCCGATCTAATAAGGCTGCAGCATAACAGATGCGGCAGCCTTATTAACTTACTCAGCTGAATATGCTTCAGCTCTTGAAGCCGGAAGCCATGTTCAGGGTCCTGGTGTTGATGGTCTCAATACCTTCGAGAGCGCTGGAATTGGCTTTGTTCTGGCCGTACTTCAGGGTGAAGGAACTGCCGTAGTACTTATTGCCTACGGTAACCTTGTTTATCTTGACGGAAGTCGCCGTAGTCTTGAGCGTCTCGAAGTGCATCACGTAGCGGCCCTTATTTGAATCGTATTTCACCGTTCCCAAAATACATTTTAATTAGCTGAAAAGCTGCTAATAACTAATTGTTACTCGCGCGTCTTCTATATGAACAGGAGCGTTCCAAGTAGTATCTCCTTTCTTGTAATTATCAACCGTCACTCCGGACGCGCTGCATTTTATCGATGCGCTGGTTCGTATAGCAGGATTATATAAACAATATGCCGTTATAGAAAAATGCTGTGTATTACCGCCAGAAAAATTATACCAGTCATAACTATTGGCATGAATAAATTCCATAGCGTCATAGGGATTATAGACAGAACGCTGCTTGCCGTTGCCTGAAATGATGTAAAAGACATCTTGTAAATGCCGCTTATTTTCAGGTCTAATCACTGAGCAAGAGCCTTGTATCGGAACATATAATTCTGTAGCAGAGATTGTTATGGGTCCTATATTCCTATGTTGATAGACATCATACGGACCATACGACGTGCAGTCAGCTTTATACTTTCCTACGCACGTGAATTGGCTGTGATTATCTTTACCCATGCCGCCGATAGCGTATCTCAGGCTGACATAGAAACCATTAACTAAAGAAAAATGCTGCTGTATTAAGCTTATGGCGTTGCCGTTTAAATATTCCTCTACATAATCAATGTCGTACACGCCGCCAAAAACACGCTGAAGTCTTGTGGATCTCGGAAGATTACAATTAAGATTCATTAACCCAGTCATCTCGCCTATGCTGTTAACGTTGTAATCTCGAGGATAAAAACCTTTGCCTGAATTCAGCGAATCGAAATAAGTATAATTGTTTACGTCGCCTTGACGGTTACTGGGATCATTATAGAAATTATCAACATCTGAAGAATTCAGGTCCCATGCGTCGTTATAATCTCTAAATTCTTCAGTCGGATTATCGCTGGGCTCTTCAGTCGGATTATCGCCGGGTTCTTCAGTCGGATTATCGCCGGGTTCTTCAGTCGGATTATCGCCGGGTTCTTCAGTCGGATTATCGCCGGGCGCTTCAGTCGAATTGTCGCAGGGCTCGGACGTCGAATTATCGCCGGGCTCGGACGTCGAATTATCGCCGGGCTCTGTCGTCGAAGCGACGCCGGGGTCGGACGTCGAATTATCGCCGGGCTCAGTCGTCGAAGCGACGCCGGGATCGGACGTCGAATTATCGCCTGAATTATCTTCATTATCGCCGACAGGCTCTGCCGTGTCTTCATCTGAAGGAGACTGGGCAGGCTTATCGTCGGAACTATGTTCCGAAGAATCGCCGCCGGAAGATTTAGCTATAACTTTTAAATTCTCAGAAGCAGATAACTCTCCTAATGAAGCCGTAATTTCAGTTTGGCCTGGCTGTAAACCTATGAAAACCGACGAAACGCCGCTGCTGGCAGCGACTTTGCTATTACTGCTGCTCCAGGAAGCGATATCGGTAAAATCCTGATAATAAGTATTATCGCCATCAGTACATTTGGCTTGAGCGTAAAATTTTACGTTCTCATTAACATAGATAGTATTTTTATCGGCATTTATTTGCAGACTCTCGATATTGGAAACAGATTCTATATTTTCCCATTCCGGATTAATTATTTCATAAGAGCCCGCGTGAGCGGCGAAGTCGAGTCCTTCAGTATATAAACCGATAGGACTGCGATTTATATTTAAATAATCAACCCTGATGGAAGCGCAGTATATGGGAACGTCCTGCAGAATAACTTTGTCTGCTTTCGGCAATTCCTTGGGACCGTATACGCGCCTGCCCTGACTGTCGTAACAGCAGCAGCGCAAAAAGGCGATTTCTTCGGAAACCGCTCTGGCGTTTAATATGCTCTTTATTACTACGTCTATTCGTTCCGCCGAAGAACCTACGCCAGATCCTCCGACCGAGCCGGGCCCGTCAGAACCGTCAGAGCAGCCGCTTATCATGAAAAGACAGAGCAACAGCAAAAATAAAGGCTTAATTAGCTTCATCCGCATAGAGATAAATTTCCTTTCATAAATGTTTTTCTAAAGCTAAGCTTCTGTTCATAAATTTACTGCACAAAAAAGATACCGGTCAACAAATCAACAGACGAAATTGCTGCAATAACTTCGTTACAACTCTACAGCCTCCGGTTCACAGAGCTATACCGCCATAGTACTGTAAACAGCCGAGTCTGCTTTCGGTCCGATTTATCAAACGGCTATTCTTTTAGCTTCGCTCGGCTGACTCGCCGCCGCTAAAGCGAACAATACGGTCAGCAGCAGAATTAGAAATTTTTTACAATGCATTTGCGCTGTTTTCACCTTTCTCTTTTAGCTTAAACTGGATACTGACAACGTGAACCGCTGCGAAAAAGATATATGCGGCCGCCGCTTCTGCCGAATCCGCATTTTTTGTAAGCGCCGAGAATACGGCGGGCGCGCCGCCCGCGCATATATCAGCATTGTTTTCTTCGGAGGCGCGGCGCCGACAGTTTCCTAAGCGAGGCTGTACAGCGGCCGCTTCCTCCGACGGCTCCGCAGACTGTCTCCGCCGCAGAGCCTTGTCTAATATAGTGTCTGCCAAATAATGGGGTATTTTTCAAGCGACTTGTTCAAAGATAACAAAATGAGAAGCGCTTTCTACCACATAGTGTGCATAGTGCCCGTACCGCGGCAGGTAGTGCAGCGGCCGTCGCCGTCGCAGTGGTAACAAACTCCTCTGCCGTTGCAAACCGTACAAGTGTGCATACCGGTTAAAGTGCCCTCGCGCACGCCTCTGCCGTTGCACATCGTACAAATTCTCCTGCCCTGACAAGAGGTGCATCTGCCAGTTCCTGAACATGCAGCGCACCTATCGGTTCCGGCTAATACAGGCAGCGTTCCCAAAATTACCGCCAGCAGAGCGGCGGACGCAATAAAAAGATAATACTTTTTCAGAATTTTCAACATATAAGCCTCACTTTTGATTTAACGAATCGTTATATTTGAAAACGGGGACAGCTCTCAGATTTTTGAAAATCATCGAGGTTAAGCTCGCAAAGACCGAGCGGAACGGAGTATTTATGATTTGCGCTGATACCGATTATTCGCGCGTCCGCTAATCTTGATCGGCAGCAAAATCGTCCTTAAAGGGCCCAAAATAACTTTATCTGCAGACAGGTAATTTATATCATTCCGTATAGAATACAGGAACAGTAATTCTATTATATGTAATTTATATGCGGCTCTCAATTACAGATTATTTAAATTTTGTTAAAAAATATTCAGATATTCTGTATTTTTTGCTCTTATTTTCGGAATCGCATAAAGCAAAGTGAGTTTTTAACGTAAGCTTCAAATAGACCGGCGGTTTGCGCCGATTTTCGAATATGAGAGAATATGCGAAGATTCTCAAAGAATCTGCGGGAAGCTATACACAAATATGGCGTTGTCTTCATTCGAAGCGTTTTAAGCGCCGGACGCCGGTTATCCACATTTTTTCGCAGCTTTTAGCATTATCGCTTAGCGAAGTTCCACAATTAGAGCAAAGCATGTTTAGCCTCTCCATTTTTATAATAAATTATCTGTTGTTTTCAACTAAGCCCTCAAAAGCGTTGAACTGAGGATAACCGGAGTTGGTACCGGCGGCGAAGTGATTGGTGCCGCTGCAGTACACGGTATAAGCGTCAGGATTCATGCTGGCGGTGTAAGAGCTGGTGTAGGTGTCCTGACTGGCGGAGGGGCAGGTAGGAATGGAGCTTAAATAGCCAGGGGTGAGTTTGGCAAGGCTGGAAGGATAACGACCGCTGTTGTTAGTGGAATACATTTCGCAGGCGGCGCCTATGTTCTTCAGGTTGGACACGCAGGCGCGCAGCTGTCTCTGAGCACGAGCGCGGAAGAAGTTAGGAACCAAGATTGCAGCTGTAACCAATATTAGATTCAAGCCAAAACCTATCCAAGCTGATTTCGCGCAGGAACTTGCAGTTTTAGGCCTATCCTTACGGTGCACAAAATACAGTATCAAACCAGCCAGCGGAACTAAAAAGCTTAACAATGATAAAAAACAACCGGCTTTATCCTCAAGAGGACCATTTTTTCTGTTCTGCAAAGGTTCGCCGCAGCCCACGCAAAATTGGGCGTTATTGCTCAATTGCTTTCCGCAGTTCGGACAAAACATAATTATATTGCCTCTTCCATCTTATTTACGCCTGCGGAGCATAGATCCCCGCGTGCGGTGCTTGCATATACCGTGCTTCATAAGAATGCAATACGGAATAATTAAAAATGTATTAATGTATAATCTGCAATATGTATTAGCATACTACCGCAGAAATACTTGATTTTGTTAAATATTATACAGTTTTCTGAATATTAAACATTGCGCGCAAGCCTCATTCCGCCAGGCCAGCCCGGCAGTTCAAAGGCGCAGTGAAGCAAATTAAATATTTAGCTCCGTTTAAACTGGGAATAAAGGCGCGCGCGTTGAAAAAGAAAGGTTACAGATTATCACCTTTTTGGAGCGTAAAATTTGTGAGCAGTCCCATCATAGAACTATACTCTCCCCTGTCGGGTCAGACTATAGACCTTGATCGCGTTCCCGACCCGGTCTTTGCCGGAAAAATGGTCGGAGACGGCATAGCTATAGACCCGATTTCAGATACCCTGTCTTCTCCGTGCGACGGAAAGATAATCAACATTCATAACGCCTCCCACGCCTTAAACATCAAAACCGATTCCGGCCTGGAAATATTAATGCATATCGGCCTGGACACGGTCATGCTCAAAGGCGAGGGCTTTAAGCCTCTGGTCAAGGCGGGCGACAGCGTCAAAAAGGGGCAGCCTCTGATCAAATTCGATATAGAGACAGTCGCCGAAAAGGCCCGCAGCCTCATATCCATGCTGCTTATCACCAATACCGACGTCTGCGCCGGCATAGAAGCGGTTCCCGGCTTTAAAAACGCCGGCGATCCCATATTAAAAGTTGTTCCGGCTGAGAAGAAAGACGAAAAGGCCGCTCCGGCCGCCTCCGCAGACATAAAATATCTGCAGTCCGAAATAATAACCGTCCTGAATCCCCAGGGCCTTCACGCCCGCCCGGCCGCGGTTCTGGCCGGCCTGGCCAAAGATTATGAGGAAACCGATCTGCAGATCGTCCGCGGCGCTCAGAGCGCCAACTGCAAGAGCGTCGTGGCTCTGATGTCCATGCAGATCCTCAGAGGCGATTCCGTCTGCTTCAAAGCGGCCGGTCCCGAAGCCGAAACAGCTCTGAAAACTCTGAGCAAAGCCCTCAAAGAGGGTCTGGGCGAGAGCGTGGAAGCTCTCCCCGCCCCCGCCGAAGAAGCCGCTCTTCCCCCTGCCGCCGAAAGCGAGCTGCATAAAGACGACACGGACAGCTTAAAGCACGGTCTCAGCGCCTCGGCAGGACTGGCAGTCGGCAAAATTTACAGAAAGCGCAAAAAAGAATTCAGCGTCGCCGCCGACGGCAAAGGCAGTCAGAGCGAACGGAGAAGCCTGCAGGAAGCGCTGGATAAAGCCAAAGAACAGCTCAAAGCTCTGCAGGCCGACCTGCAGAAGCAGAAGAACTGCGCCGACAAAGCCGCAATTTTTGCCGCGCACAGCGAAATTCTTGACGATCCCGACCTGCTGCAGGCCGCCTTCGAGCTTATCGAAAAAGGCCGTTCCGCCGCCTTCGGCTGGCAGAGCGCCTATAAGGAGCAAGCCGACCGTCTCTCCAGACTGGGCAGCGCGCTTCTGGCCGCCCGAGCCACGGACATACGCGACGTCGGCGAAAGGGTGCTGACTATCCTTACCGGCGGCGAAGACAAGGCCGCCGAATATCCGGAGAATACCATTCTGGCAGCCGAGGATTTGACTCCCTCCGACACCGCGTCGTTAGACAGAACCAAAGTTCTGGGCTTCGTCACCGTCCTGGGAGGCACGACTTCCCACGCCGCCATCCTGGCCCGCTCTCTGGACATGCCCGCCCTGGCCGGCATCAGCCCCAAAGTATTGGAAACCGCCGACGGCACGCCCGTCATTCTGGACGGAACCAAAGGCCTGCTGGAAATTAACCCCGGCGAAGAGCGCATTAAAGAAGTTTCCGAAAAGATTAAGGTCCGCCAAGCCCGGCAGCGCGAGCTTCTCGCCAAAGCCTCTCTCGAAGCCGCAACCTCCGACGCTCACAAAATTGAGGCCGCCGCCAACATAGGCTCTCCCGAAGAGGCCGTAAAGGCCGTGGAAATGGGCTGCGACGGCGTAGGTCTGCTGCGCAGCGAATTCCTGTTTATGGGGCGCAGCACGCCGCCCAGCGAAGAAGAACAGGCCGAAGCTTATATTCAGATTGCCAAAGCCTTAGGAACCGAGAGATTTTTGATCGTCCGCACTTTAGACGTAGGCGGCGACAAGCCTCTGCCCTATCTGCCCATCCCCAAGGAGGCCAACCCCTTCCTGGGCGAGCGCGGCCTCAGAGTATCCCTGAACCGTCCCGAGCTTCTGCGCGCCCAGTTCCGCGCCATTCTCAAAGCCGCTCCCTTCGCCAAGGTACAGATCATGCTGCCCATGGTTACGACCGTTGAGGAATTCCGCCAGGCCAAAGCCATTTTCGACGAAGAATGCGAAAAAGCCGGAACCAGAGTTCCTCTGGGTATTATGATCGAAGTTCCCGCCGCCGCTCTCTGCAGCGAAGTCTTAGCCAAGGAAGCCGAGTTCTTCTCAATAGGCACCAACGATCTGACCCAATACGCCACCGCCATCGACCGAGGCCATCCCAAGCTGGGAGTTATGGCCGACGCCCTCCATCCCGCCGTGCTGCGCCTCATTAAAGTAGCCGTCCACGGCGCCCATAAGCACGGCCGCAAAGTCGGCGTATGCGGAGGCCTGGGCGGAGATATTCAGGCCGCCGCCGTTTTGGTCGGCTTGGATATCGACGAGCTGAGCATGCCCGCCCCCGTCATTCCCGCTATCAAGGAGCGCATCCGCCAGTTGAATTATGAAGAGTGCAGGCAGCTGGCTCTCAGAGCCCTGACGTGCGAAAGCGCTCAGGAAGTGAGAAAACTGCAGGAAGGAGTCGAACTGTGAACCTATTTAAAAAAGCTTTCAACCTGCTCCAGCAGCTGGGCAAAGCCCTGATGCTGCCGGTGTCGGTGCTGCCTGTAGCCGGTATCCTCTTAGGCGTGGGCTCTTCCAAATTCAGCTGGATCCCGGCCTCGCTGCCGACCGGCGTAAACATCTTTAAGGTCCTGCCCCTGCTGACCGCTATCGGCGTTACCATCCTCAAGACCATGGCCGAATCCGGCAACGTCATCTTTGCCAATCTGCCTCTGATCTTTGCCATCGGCGTAGCTCTGGGACTGACCAAAAACGACGGCGTTTCCGCTCTGGCCGCAGTAGTCGGCTACATGGTAATGAACGCCACTATGGGCGTCGTGGCCGATATCCGCGGCCTGGACCATATGTTTTACTGCGATGCCTGCAACCATGTCATCAATGAGCAGTCCACTATCGTCACCAGCCAGATAATGGGCATACATTCTCTGGATACAGGCGTGTTCGGAGGTATACTTATCGGTATGATCGCCGGCTGGCTCTTCAATAAATATTACCGCATAAGTCTGCCTCCCTACCTGGGCTTCTTCGCCGGAAAGCGCTTCGTGCCCATCGTCACCGCTTTTGCCGCCATTATCGCCGGCATAGTCCTCTGCTTCATATGGCCCCCCATCGGACGCATAATCAACACCGCCGGCAACTGGGCCGCCAACAACAACCCTCTGCTGGCCGGCACGGTTTACGGAACGGTGGAAAGAGCGCTGCTGCCCTTCGGCCTCCACCACATCTGGAACGCTCCCTTCTTCTTCCAGATGGGCTCCTTTACAGCTTCTGACGGCACCGTTTACCACGGCGACATCACCCGCTTCTTCCACGGCGATCCCACCGCGGGAATCCTCGACGGCGGCTTCCTCTTCAAGATGTGGGGTCTCCCTGCCGCCGCTATTGCCATCTGGCACTGCGCCAAACCTGAAAACAAAGTCCGGGTGGGCGGTCTGATGATCTCCGCCGCTCTGACCTCTTTCCTGACCGGCATCACCGAGCCCATCGAGTTTTCCTTCATGTTCGTGGCGCCTCTGCTTTACGTCGTACACGCTCTGCTGGTAGGCTGCGCTTACTTTATCATGAACTTCGATATCCCGGGCGGCATACCGTATCTTGGCTTTACCTTCTCTCAGGGAGGCATCGACTATCTCCTCTACTTCCGCCAGGGAACCAACCCCATTTCCGTACTCTGGCTTGGCCCGATCTTTGCCTTAATTTACTATACGGTTTTCCGCGTAGTAATTACCAAATTAGATCTCAAGACTCCCGGCCGTGAAGACAGCAGCGCTGCCGCGGCAGCCGGAAGCGGCGAAGGCAGCGAACTGGCCGGCAAGGTTCTGGCCGCTCTGGGAGGACAGCAGAATATTGTCAGCCTGGACGCCTGCATCACCCGCCTGCGCGTGGGCTTAAAGGACATCAAGGCCGCCGCTCCCGAAACCCTGAAAGCTCTGGGAGCGGCCGGAGTAGTTACCGTCGGCAACAGCCTCCAGGCCATCTTCGGAACCTTATCGGAGAATTTAAAATCCGATATTGAGGACTATATCCAGAATCACGGCGGCGCCGCTCAGCCTCTGCAGAGCGCCGCGGCTCAGGAACAGCCGGAAGCCGTGGAGGTAAGCTCGGAGATCCGTCAGAAAGCCGAAAAGCTGATCCCGTTCCTGGGAGGACGCGCCAATCTGAGCGATATTCACGCTTCGGCGCTGACCCGCATCGTCTTTAAGACCGCCGATCCTCAAAAGGTTCAGAAGGAAGCCGTCAAAGAGCTCGGCTTGGGAATTCTGGCCCTCAGCGGCGGAAAATTCCACCTGCTCGGCAGCCTCGAGGAGGTTCCGGCTCTGGCCAAGGCTCTGAATGAGCTGAAATAAAGCAGCTCCTGCCGGACAGCCTTTGAGTCCGTAAAATGCAAAGCCCCGCGCCTCGCCGTTTATCGGCGGGCCGGGGCTTTCTGCTTATCTGTACCGACAGTTCCTAACTGCCGCTCATCATACTGCGGACGAGCATAAAGCTTATCGGCAGATAGTTTAAAATCACCGTTAAAATATAAGCCGTACGGTTCCGCCTGTCCCAAGTCCTGAATTTAAAGACCAGCATTCCTCCGTAAATTAAAGTCATCCCCAGCAGTATCCCCAGATCGACGGAAAAGCATGATCTTCAATCTTGCCGCCGCTGCAGCCGGCGACGAGCATCAAAATAACGGCTCTGCCAAGTAAGCAGCAAAAGCTCAGCGAAAATCCGAGAACTGCGCCGGTAATCACCCCCTTGGCTCTCCTGCCGTCGGCGTCGTTCAAGGCAGAAGTAAAATGCTGCCTGAAGCCGCAGTCGGGATAAACGACGTCATTGTTGAGGCAGTCCTCGGTTTGCAGCAAAGCGTCCGCTCCCGTAAATTTAAATCTGTGACCGCAGTCGCATATATAATGAATAGGTCTTACAGCGTTTCCTCAGAGCAGAATCCCCTTAACTGCGGACTTCAAGCTCATATCCCCCACAAGCGGACGCTTTGCATTTTTGTCAACGATAATCGCCATATGAACTCCTTTTGCCGCAGCCTGATAATTTGGAAATATTCTTCCGGATGCACATACATATTAAATGAAATCGCCTGGCCGGCCTGCTTCTCTTCTGCCGCCGGCCGATAGTTTGTACTGCCGTCTGAGAATACCGTAATCGCTCTGTCAATTCAGACCGTCGAGTCTTTCTCCGACTAATCTAAAATCCGAATTTATTTTAGTCGCTGTCAGGCGGCGCATGAGGCGCAAAGCGCCTTTAACTCTGCCGCCCGCTTATAGCATTTCTGGCCCCGCTCGTTATTCTGAGCGCTCACACTTGTCATTCTGAGCGACAGCGAAGAATCTATAACTTTCAGACAGATCCTTCGCCGGATGCTCAGGATGACAAATTTTGGCCTCAGGATGACAAATACTCTGTCATTCTGAGCGCATCGAAGAATCTATACTTTTATACATTAAAGATCCTTCGCCTGACGGCTCAGGATGACAGATTATATCGGCTCGGGACGGCATAAACGCCGTCATTGAGAGCGAAGAATCTTGCCCCTTAGACAGACGCGGCGCGGCCTTATTCCGATACGTCAATTCAGCCGCTTCAAACGTACAGAAAGGAAAAAAGCGTCCTTCAGCGCAAGAAGGGCGGCATGAAGATCAACAAGGTCCGTCTGGACCTGCTTTTAGTGGAAAGAAATTTAGCGCCTTCCCGGGAGAAGGCCAAAGCTCTGCTGATGAGCGGAGAGGTCTTTGTCAACGGCGTCCGTATGGATAAAGCCGGAACCATGGTTGACGATCAGGCGGAGATTACTCTCAAGGGACGGGGGCTGCCCTTTGCCAGCCGCGGCGGCTTCAAGCTGGAAAAGGCTCTGCAGGCCTTCGGTATTTCTCCCCAAGATAAGGTCGTGGCCGATCTGGGCGCTTCGACCGGCGGCTTCACCGACTGCCTGCTCAAGGGCGGGGCCAAAAGTGTCTATGCCGTTGACGTCGGCTACGGCCTTTTGGACTATAAGCTTCAGCAGGACCCCAGAGTGACGGTAATGGACCGCACCAACGCCAGATACCTCAAAAGAGAACAGTTTCCCGAACCTCCGGATCTGGTGACCATGGACCTTTCCTTTATCTCGCTGGAGCTGGTTATCCCAGCCGCCAAAGAGATACTCGCGCCCGGCGGCAGAATTGTCTGTCTGATTAAGCCCCAGTTTGAAGCAGGCAGAGAAAACGTCGGCAAGGGCGGCGTGGTCCGCGATCCTGAAATCCACAGGAGAGTTCTGCGGAAATTTACCGAGTTCTGCGCAAATCAAGGACTGAGAGTTGAAAACCTCAGTTTTTCCCCTATCAAGGGACCGGCGGGCAACATAGAATTTTTAGGATGCCTCTCTCCTGAAACGGACGGGAATGTGAAAAACGGAAGACATACAGACCCGGATATTGAGGCCTTAGTGAGCGAAGCCTGGCAGGAAGCTAAATAGACAAAGAGCAACTTTACGCATATGACTAAGGAAGCAAAAATAGGAGCGATTATAATATTAGCGGCAGTTCTGCTCTTTCTGCTGGCGCCCAGCAGCCGGACCAGAGACAGCAGCCTGCTGTCAGATAAATACAACCTGATCTTCGTGAAGGCTCCCGGCCTGCAGGAAGGCAGTTCGGTAAAAATGGCCGGCGTCAGCATCGGAGAAGTTGAAGCCATAGATTTCTGCACGGCCAAAGAGCGCGAGCAATTCGGCGAGGACGCTTTTTTAATTATTCGTATCGTCACCGACTTCCATACTAAAATTCCCGAGGACAGCAGCGCCTCCGCCCTGCGGGCTTCTACCGGCGGAAGCTGGCTGGAGATAACCCCGGGAATTTCTAAAAAAAATCTTCAGAAAAACTGCACCGTGCGCCTTCTTGCCCCCTTTGCAGGAATAGATCTTCAAAAATCAGCTTTAAGCTCCATGAAGTCTTTCCGCGAAAACGCCAATTCGCTCTGCAAAATGATAATAGAAGCCCGCGACAACCGCACTATGTGGGATTTGGCCTCCAACAGCCGCTTCTACAGCAACGAAATCCGCATTGCCAGCCGCAATTCTCATCAATTCATTATGCAGACTCAGCAGAAAATCAACGAGGGCGGCAAAAATGCGGAGATGGAGATTAAAAGACTGGACGTACAGCTGATCCAAATAGGAACAAAGCTTAAACAGATCGCCGAAACTTTAAACGACAAATCAAAAGGCTGGGAAGAAAAAAGCGAAGAGGTACGCCTCAAGGCTGATAAATTGGCCCGACTGGCCGCCGATGAGACCGAACGCTTCAAAAATATAAGCTTAAAAATTGAAAACAAAACCGAATCCGTCTGCAATCCCGCCCTCAAGGAAAAACTTGCCAAAGCCGCCAAAAAACTCGACAGCTACGCGGAAATGGCCGAGGATCTTCACTATATAACCAAAGAACCGGAGACTCAGGAGGCCATAAAGCAAATGATAGTTAATTACAAAAATCAGTCTGAAGAGATTAAAAATATGTTGGACAAATTATAATCTGTATTATAATATGTATTCAGCAAGAGTTTTATTCCACAGGATATAATATGACCGAAACATACGAAGAAAAAAGCGTAACCTCGCAGCCGATTTCAGAAAAGCAGCCTTCCCCCGCAGACGCAGCTCCCGCTGAGCAGCCCAAAGCCGAGGACAAGACGCAAGGCAATACCGAGCCCGAGCAGGACGCGCAGCCCAAGACTGAAGACAAGGCGCAAGGCAATACCGAGCCCGAACAGGACGCGCAGCCCAAATCCGAGGATTCCGAAAAGACTTCGTCTCTGCAGACTGCGGAGCAGAAAGATAAAAAGAAAGAAAAAACCGACAAAAAAAAGGGCAAAAAGAAAAAGAAGAAGGACGTCAAGCTCAATAAAGCCGCTTTAGTTTCCGCCATAATTTCCGGCCTGCTGCTGCTGTTCTGGATGTACGTAGTCATACCCGTGCCCGACGATTCGATATGTCCCCAGCTGACCGTAAAAATACGCAGATTTTTAGATCCCTACACAAAATACAATGAAAGACCTAACTGTATTTACGGCAGACAATACGATTAAAACCAACATAATTTAACATTGACAAACCGCGAAGCATTCCTTTCAGAAGGTTCCCTATGACTGATACACATAATGAAGAAAAATTAAACGAAGAGGCCGCTTCCGCCGCCTCTGAACCTCAGGCCGCCGCCTCTGAACCAAAGAAAACCGCGCCGGCCGCTTCCGCAGTTTCCTCTTCAACTCAGGCGGCAGAACCTGCAGAAAAGCGGCAGGATGAACCTGTCAAGGAAAACAAGCCCGCTGTTAAGGAGAAAAAAAAGAAGGCTTCCAAGCGAAAAAAGGAAGAGAAGCTGAGCATTCCGGCTTTAATCTGCGCGATACTTGCCTTTTCGCTGCTGTACTTCTGGTGCAGCTGCATAGTTCCGCGCCTCGGGGAGCACGTAAATCCAAACGAAAAGGGAGCGGTCAATACCGTATTGGTGCTCATCGACAAGGCAAAACAGACCTTCGGTCAGGACCGAACTCCGCCGCCCGCCGGCGCGCCCAGATAGGCGTACAGTAATTGCCTGAATATTAAAACAGCCTCCGGAGCTTCAGCTCATTCGAGAGAGTTCCGAAGGCTTATTTTTTTTCAGCATTTTCAATAAATAGGCTTTTCAAAAAGCGGAAAGAAAAAACCGCTCAAATCAGACCGGCTTCGGCGCGTCAAGGACCGCTTCTGAGCAATATATTTCCGCCGTACTTCAATGCAAAGATATTGCTGCAGACAACATATTATCCGAATACTCAGGACGAGGCGCCGTTCAGTTCCTTCAGGATAAAGCGCAGGCTGTACGGAGCATTCAGATAAAACAGACCGGCGGTGAGCAGCAGATTTATAACAAAGCAGGCGCCGAGGATCCATAAAAGCTGTTTTCTTTCCTTGGTTAAAGAATCGGTATCGACTAAAAATACTGCATAGCCGAGCAGTTCATGCTTACCCGCCGAGAGGATTTCCGAAGAAGCGGCATACCATTTCTTGCCTATGAGCTGGAGCTCTCCGGGATTAGCCGTATAGCTCCCGCTGGCTCCAACCTTCCCAGCCACCTGGCGCGGATCCCAGTCCGCCAAAAGCATTTCCAGTCCGGAAGCCAGCAGAGGCGTAGGTCTGGAAGCAGAACGGTTATCATAGCCCATGAGCACTTTGTTCGATGAAGTGAGCAGCAAAACGCCTTCCGACATGCCCTGCCCCCAGACCGCCAGATTGCTTTCGCTGATACGCCTGCCTACTACCATAAAGCCGAAATCCTTATGCTCTTTATCCAGCAGAACTCCAACTGTAGAATAAATAGGCCCGTCGGCGTTAAAGCGCATAAAGCCGGAGCTGTATCTTTCTTCCTTGAGCAGAGGCTCAAAAAAAACGCTGTCTATGCTGCTGCCGTCCTCTATATTATAGACTTCAACATTTTCGTTCTTATTCTGCTCAAAAGACACCTCGGCTGCGCCTCCCTCGGCATTGGGCTCGCTGCTGGGCATACGCACTACGTTAAAACAGATTTTTCCGTCTTTATCGGTCAAAAGCAGAAGATCGTCATTAATGCCGGCCATATCGACCAGCAGTCCGTTTTTCAGTTCTTCCAGCGAACCGCCGTCGGCTTCGGAAAATATTTTATCGAGATCGCCTCCCCTGCTCAGCAGACGGCTGAGCTTCTCGTCGTCAATAAAGCTTTTGGCATGCCTGGACAAGTTTATATAATCCTGAGTGCAGTAATAGCTGAAGGAGCTGACCGTTTTGGATAGCGCGCCGATCATATCGGCAGTTCCGTTTTTTTCCGTGAAATAAAGTACCGCCGCCGCTACAAGCACAAAGCTCACGGCGCTTATAAACAATGCCAAAAGAATAATACGCAGACGAAAACCCTTAAGCAGATGACTGCGCTTTAAATTGGGCTGTTCTTTGGAAGGATCGGAATTGCTCATTTGGCAGGTCCTAATATTTCATTGAGGCCGCCGATAACATTTTCGTATGAAAAACTTTTGCTCAAAACTCCGCTGAAGCCCATGCGCTTAAACTGCTCCTTGTCGACGTTGGCTTTTTCCGAGCAGAGCAGAATACAGGGCAGCTTCTCCGTACTTTTGCGCTCCTTAAGCTTATGGAAAACCTGTATGGCGTCGCTTCCGCCCAGCTGCCAGTCCAGCAGCACGGCGTCCACGTTTTTTTCGGCTGTTATCTGCAGGACGTCTCTGCCGTTGCCGGCCTCCAAAGCCGTCCAGCCGGCCATTTGAATAAATCCGGATATCAGCATGCGCATGTCGGTTTCATCGTCAGCCACTAAAATTCGCCTTACAGCCATAAAAACAGTCTCCTTCAATATTTGCAGTCACTGCCGAAACAGAAAATTACCGTCTCAGGAGCAAAAGAAAAAATAACTTTATTAAAATTAGCCAGTTATAGCCAAAAAACCTTTAAAAGCTGTCAATCTGCCTAGACAGGCAAATTAAACGGGCAGAGAGAGAGGCAAAACATTCTTATGGCGCCGACGGCGGAAGTAAAACTGTTCGGCAGCTTCTAAGCAGCAAAACGGCTCCCGGCATGAGGAGAATACAGCCTCTGATTCCGAGGAAGACTGCATAAAAAGGATAATTGTTTCTTTTCTGCGAAATTATAGGGTTAAAAAATAAATGGAGAGTTATGCTATGCAATTACCGAGAAGCGTTATAAAAGCACTTCCCAAAACCGATTTACACTTGCATTTAGACGGCTCGCTGCGTCTGAGTACCTTAATCGAGCTGGCCAAGGAAAGAAACGTCAAGCTGCCCAGCTACAACGAGGAAGGCTTGAACGAACTGGTTTTCCGTCCCCACTACAGCAGCCTGATGGAATATCTGCAGGGCTTCAATTACACCTGCGCCGTCCTGATAGACGAAGAGGCCCTGGAGCGCGTGGCCTATGAGCTGGCCTGGGACAACATCAACGAGGGCGTACTCTATATCGAGGTCCGCTTCGCTCCCCAGCTGCACATTACCGAAAATCTCTCCCTGGAACAGATCCTGACCGCCGTCAACCGCGGCTTCCAGAAAGCCCAGAAGGAATACAACGCTTCTCCCAAAGTGACTAAAGAAGGGACGCCGCCCTTCTATTACGGAATTATCGCCTGCGCCATGCGCTTCTTTGTGGCTCAGAGCTCTCCCTACTACGCTAAATTGATGGACGTTTTCCGCGAAGCGCCCGAAAAAGAGATCTACTCAATGGCCTCTATGGAGCTGGCCAGGGCTATGGTGCGCATGCGCGACGAATACGACCTGCCTATCGTGGGCTTTGACCTGGCCGGCGCCGAATACGGTCATCCCGCCAGCGATCATATCGCCGCCTACAATTACATCCACCGCAACTTCATGCATAAGACCGTCCATGCCGGCGAAGCTTACGGACCGGAAAGCATCTTCCAGGCCATCACCGATCTCCACGCCGACCGCATCGGCCACGGCTATCATCTCTTCTCTCCCGAGCTCTGCGGCCCCAACGTCAAAAATCCCCAGCAGTACGTCGACCGCCTCTGCCGCCATATCGCCGACAGCCGCACCACCATCGAGGTCTGCATGACCAGCAACCTGCAGACGAACCCCAAGATCGGCGATCCCAAGAACCACGCCTTCGGCAAGATGCTGCAGAACAACCTCTCGGCCACCATCTGCACAGACAACCGCTTAGTGAGCCACACCACAGTCACCGACGAACTGGAGCTGGCCATCAAGACTTTCGATATGACTCCGCCCCAGCTGCGCAATACCATAGTTTACGGATTCAAGCGCAACTTCTTCTACGGCCCCTACAACCTGCGCCGCAAGTACGTCCGCCACGTCATCGACTACTACGACGAGATCATTGCCAAGCACAACAAAGAAGTTAAAGAAGGCAAGGAAAAGAAGGCTTAAGCGCATTTAACCGCTTAAAAGCTCAGAGGGCCCTTAAAAGCGAGGGCCCTTTTCATTTTCCGCCGTCATGCTCAGTTTCGCTCTTTGTCATTCTGAGCTCCCTCTCCGTCATGCTGAGCTCCTTCTTTGTCATTTTGAGCTCCTTCTCTGTCATTCTGAGCTCTCTCTCTGTCATTCTGAGCGAAGCGAAGAATCTATATTATAAAGATCCTTCGCCGGAGGCTCAGGATGACAATACATGACCGGCGCAGCCGCTCCTGTGCAGGACGTCTTAACATGCTTTTCCGCTTACGTCCGCATTTTTTATAATCAACTCCCTCTTTGACATGCTGAGCTCCCTCTCTGTCATTTTGAGCTCCCTCTCTGTCATTCTGAGCTCTCTCTCTGTCATTCTGAGCGAAGCGAAGAATCTATATTATAAAGATCCTTCGCCGGAGGCTCAGTATGACAATACATGACCGGCGCGGCCGCTCCTGTTCAGGACGTCTTAACCTGCTTTTCCGCTTACGTCCGCATTTTTTATAATCAACTCCCTCTTTGACATACTGAGCTCCCTCTCTGTCATTTTGAGCTCCCTCTCTGTCATTCTGAGCGAAGCGAAGAATCTATATTATAAAGTTCCTTCGCCAGGGCTCAGGATGACAATATTATATCGGCGCAGGACGACATAAAAGAAAAATCTTGCGCCGCTTATAGCTTTTGCCTAAAAAAAGATCCTCAAAATGTTATTACGTTAACTTTATGCTTACACTTTCAGCCGCTTTTTGTTGTATAGTGTAAGGAGCATAATTGGCAAGGCTTCAATTATATACACATATTCACTTTGGGAGGCAGCATGATAAACAGTATTGGCTCACCTCAAATATCAGGCATTAACGCCGAAAACAGACTCAGCTCCGCCAGCGGAGTACAGGCGCAGAGCGCTCCGGTCAGCGACGCTCCCGCTCACGCCGAAGACAGCGTTGAGCTCAGCTCTCAGAACCGGACGGACAAGCTCCTTGCCGCGACCGCCGACAAGGCGGCCAAGCTGGAGAGCACGCTCGGCGAGCACGTTCCCGGTCAGGTCATCGTTAAGACCAAGGGAAGCTTAATGTGCGGCGTAAACGATATCGCCAAGAAATACGGCGGCGAGGTCATTGAAAAATTCAAATTCAATCAGTCCGTCTTCAAAGGCATGCAGGGCGACATGATCCACATGCAGCTGCCTGAAGGCATGAGCACCGCTCAGGCCATGGCCGCCATGCAGAAGGACCCCAGCATTGAATATGCCGTTCCCAATACTATTTATCATTTAGAGCCCGAGCCCGGCGCCGAACCCGGCGCAGCCGCCGCTCAGGACGCCAAGACTCCCGAAGGCAAGGTTCCCAACGATCTCGATCCCAAGCTCTGGGGCTTAAACAACCAGGGTCAGGACAACGGCACCGCCGGCTGCGACATCGGAGCGACCAAGGCCTGGCAGACCACCACCGGTCTTCCCAACGGACAGGGCCCCGTCATAGCCGTCATTGACACCGGCGTCGACTACAACCATCCCGATTTGGTCAACAACATCTGGACCAATCCCGGCGAAATTCCCGGCAACGGCATCGACGACGACGGCAACGGCGTAATTGACGACGTCCACGGCTACAACGCCCGCTACGACAACGGCGATCCCATGGACAAGCACTCCCACGGCACCCACTGCGCCGGCACCATCGCCGCCGAAGGCAACAACGGCCAGGGCGTGGTAGGCGTCAACTGGAACGCCACGATTATGCCCATCAAGATCTTCGGAGACGACGGCTCCACCGACGCCGCCAGCATCATCCGCGGCATCAACTACGCCACGACCATGGGCGCGCGCGTCACCTCCAACTCCTGGGGAGGCGGACCGGCCAACGAAGCTATCAAAGAAGCCTTCAACAAGTCGAACGCCCTGCACATCATGGCCGCGGGCAACTCTTCCGACAACAACGACGTTACGCCTCACTTCCCCAGCAGCTACAGACTGCCTAACAGCATCGCTGTGGCCGCTACCGACCGCAACGACCAGATGGCCTGGTTCTCCTGCTACGGCAAGAATTCCGTCGATCTGGCCGCTCCCGGCAAAGACATCTACTCGACCGTACCCGGCGGCGGATACGGCAATAAGAGCGGCACCTCGATGGCCACTCCTCACGTAACCGGCGCGGCCGGACTGCTTCTGGCCCACGATCCCACCATGAGCAACGAAGAGCTCAAGGCCCGCCTGCTGGACGGAACCGACAAGATCGACGGCCTGCAGGACAAACTGGTCACCGGCGGCCGCCTGAACGTCGACAAGGCCATGCACATGGAGTACACCCCCAACGACAAAAACGTCAATAATTAAAGGGCGCCAGCTTTTTCCGTATTTTTCCGAATTTAGCCTGATTGAGCAGGAACCTTGCCCGCCAGGGCGGGAAAGTTAAAGAAACCTTTAATTTGACGCTGATTCGGCTGAAGTTTTTGAAATTAAATAAACTTTAAATGGAGGACCAATGATTTCCAATATCGGCATTCAAAACAACATGACCCAGATGAACGGCATGAGCAATAATTCCGCTCCCGTTCAGAACAAGGCTGAGGAGAGCAATCCTCAGGTCGGTTCGGATTCCGTCAGCTTAGGCTCTCAGAAGAGCGAGCTGGGCGAGTTCGTCCCCGGTCAGGTCATCATCAAGACCCGCGGTTCCATGCTGGCCGCCAACAACGACGTCGCCTCCAAGTACGGCGCTACCGTTCTGGACAACCTGCAGGGCCCCGGCATGAAGGCCGCCGACAACAGCAAGATGCTCCAGCTCCAGCTTCCCGAAGGCATGACCACCGAGCAGGCTCTGGAACAGATGAAGGCCGATCCTTCCATCGAGTTCGCCGTTCCCAACACCATTTATCACGCCGAAGGCGTCCAGGTCGGTCAGACCTTCACCGCTGAGCAGGCTAAAAACGCCTCCCCCAACGATCCCATGTTCGCCAAGCAGTGGGATATGCAGAACGTCGGCCAGGATGGCGGCGCCGCCGGCTGCGACACTCACGTCACTCAGGCCTGGCAGAAGACCACCGGTCTTCCCAACGGTCAGGGCCCCCTCATCGCCGTCATCGACACCGGCGTTGACATCAACCACCCCGACTTAGCGGCCAATATTCACGTCAATCACGGCGAAATTCCCAACAACGGCATTGACGACGACGGCAACGGCTTCGTTGACGACTACAACGGCTGGAACGCCTGCAAGCAGAACGGCGACGTCATGGACCGCCAGGGCCACGGCTCTCATGTAGCCGGCACCATCGGCGCGGTCGGCAATAACGGCATCGGCGTCAGCGGCATCAACCAGTCCGCCACCATCCTCCCCGTCAAGGTCTTCAGCGACAACGGCGGCGCCGACGCGGCCAGCATCATCCGCGGCATCAACTATGCCGCCTCCGTGGGCGCGCGCCTCACCTCCAACTCCTGGGGAGGCGGTCCGGCGAACCCCGCCATTGCCGAAGCCTTCAGAAATTCCGATGAGGCTCTGCACATGATGTCGGCCGGCAACACCGGAACCAACAACGACGTCCATCCTCACTATCCCTCCGACTACGATCTGCCCAACAACATCGCCGTGGCCGCCACCGACCGCAACGATAAGCTGGCCAGCTTCTCCTGCTACGGCAAGAATAACGTCGATATCGGCGCTCCCGGCAAGGACATCCTCTCCACCGTTCCCGGCGGCGGCTATGCCGTCTACAGCGGAACCTCGATGGCCACCCCGCACGTAACCGGCGCGGCCGGCCTGCTGCTGGCCATGGATCCCACCATGAGCAACGATGAGCTGATGTCCCGCCTGATGAACGGCGGCGATAAGATCGCCAGCCTGGACGGCAAAGTAGCCAGCGGCGCCAGACTCAATATCGAGGGCGCTATGAACTACGACTACAAGGGCAATGAAGTCAAATAAGTTACGCTGAGACGCTGAGCGTCTTCTGAAGCAAACGCCGTCAGGCTCAGGCTTGACGGCGTTTTACTTTTGCCGCTTTTCTTGGCCGTCCCGAACCGCCGCTTTGTCATCCTGAGCCATAGGCGAAGGATCTATAGCATTTCAGATTCTTCGCTCACGCTCAGAATGACAAGTTCAATTCAAATCCGCAATAAACAGATGAAATAAAGGAAAGCCAAACCGAACGCATAAAACAGGGAAATGTTTAAAAAGCACTGCCTTTCCGGCCTGCTCTTCGGCCTGGCCTTTCAGATAGCCTTCGGCATGGCCTTCTGCGGCTTCGTCTATTACTGTTTGAGCGAAGACGAGGACGCCCTGAAATTCTTCCCGATTGTCTTTGCTCTGCTATGGATCTTCTGGCTGCCCTTCATTATCAGAAACTGTTACGTTTATATCAGAGACTGGCGGGCGGAAAAGGCCGGACGCAATTTGGTCAATCGCATTATTCCCGGCTCGCTGCCTCCTAATCCATTTTCATCGGGGCCTAAATCTGAAGCGGAGCAGCTTGAGGAAGAGCGCCGGCAGCGCGAGCGCGAAAACCGCGAATGGCAGGAGCGCGTTACCCGCGAGCAGCGAGCTCAAAATCAAAAACTCAATGAAAAACAGGACCGCCTGGCCGAAAAATATCGCAATAATAAGGCCGAGCAAGAGCGAATCCGCCGCGAACAGGAAGACAAGCTCTACAAAATGGCCAAAAAATACTGGACCGAAGCCGATCCCAAAGCGGTGCGCAAAGATTTTGACAGACGCCAGCAAAATGAAGAAGATATCGGCAAAGCCTACAACAGATCCGCTAATATTATAAACGGCGCAGGCATATTTCTAGAGTACATTGATAAAGGCGCTGAAGCCAGCGTAAACGTTGCCGCTGAAAAAGAGAAATGCCCCATAGGTCCTATGCACCTAATAAAAAATATCCGCGATTACGTAAAACCAGGATTGGTAGATCCTATGGACTCTCTCTCCAGGGGCGATTTTTGGGGAGCGCTGAAGGGAGTTTACATAACCGGACCCGCCAAAGGTCTGATGACCGTCGTTCAAAATTACAATCCCGTCGGCGGCCTCAATGTTACTATTGAAGCGATTAAAGCCAAAGCGGACTGTTGGCGGCTGGGGTTGGAAGGACAGGAAGCCAAAGACTTTATAGAACGTAAAGTCGCCGCCCGCAAGGCTTATGAAAATACCGGTTTCGTCATAAAAACGGTTACCGGAGACGAAACTACGGCTAACATGACTAAAGAAATAGTTTCCAACCTCTATCTTAACGACGCCGCCGAACGAGAGGTCGCCAAACAGCAGGCTCAAAGGAAATCCAGATCTCCCAAACCCAGCAAATATATACAGCAGCTGCAGAAGAAGTTTAAAGACTTTAAAAAGACCCAAAAGAAGATCGATTTGAGGTAGAAAAAAAATGGAATACGTTAAGCAATGTCGTAAAGTTAAGCAAAAGCCATTTTCTTAACTCCCAAAAATATCCATATATTAGGTAAGTTAAGAGAATCCTTTGTACTATCAAACAACAAAAAACCTGTTAAGTCCTTACTATTAAGCGAGGCTAACAGGTTTTTCTGTTTAGATAGATATTGAATTGCTTATAAAATAAAGAAACTTAGACCTATTCCGTAAATTTGACAGAAAGGTTTAAGTCCTCCTATTTGTATAAAATTATGAATCATCATGACGCTATTTGTTAAGCTACTCTGTATATGAATCCGACAAACTCTTTCGGTTTCATCTGTTTTCGCTTGTCTTTTCTGCCAGGTCTTACAATCTCTAGATAGCAAAGGAATTGTTCGGTTATGCCTTCTAAGTTATCGTTAAGCTTCCTGAATCTATTCCTAAATACTGATATAGCTTGAGTAATGTTCAAACTGACTTCATGCTTACCATTCGGATTCTGTTTAACAATAGTAGAGCATATTGCTCTCTGACACGCATTGAACATTACAAAACTAGCAAAAATCTCTTGATAAACAAATTCTTCCGTCTTTGCATGAAGGTGTAATAATCCGATATTATACTTCAAGTCCCTAAAGGAGGTTTCTATACCCCAACGGAGGTGATAAAGCTCCTTAATCTTCTCCGGCGTAAACGTAAACCTGTCAAGATTCGTCACTATAGTTTCATAGCAACCTTCTTCAAGTTTAACTCTAACCACGCGAAGATTCATAATATAAGGACTCTCAAAGTCCCAATTTTCATAGACCTTGCTTTTACCCTTATTAGATTTTCCGCTGATATAAGTAGCCTTTCCTTGCCTGTAAAGCTCTTTATCTTTGTTCGTCTGGGAGGTTCTAAGCTCTTTTTGAATATCAATGTCAAATTCTTCCATAGGTAAATTATGAAGCTCTTTGATAAACCTGTCTTTAACTCTTATAAGAAAGTGTTTACCTGCTCTTTTGATATGTTCAAGAAGATTCAAAGAACCATAAAGCCTATCTCCCATAAAGATAGACTTTTCCGGAAAGCTATTTCTATTCAACATGTAAATAGCCGACTGTACTTCATACTGTTTAGCTCTAGCTCTTATATCTAAGTCCTTATAGGTACAGTTGAGTAAATCATAACAAGCGGTTATGAGTAATTGATTATAGTTCTGTTTAGGAAGGTATGTTTCAGAGTCTGGATTTGTAGCAATAGTTAGGGTTGTTCCGTCAAACGCATAAAGGTGATAGCCTTCATAAGTTCGGCTATCATACATCTGTTCTGTATCTCTATTAAACATGTAAAACAAGGACGGCAACGCTTCCTCATTAAGCTTGTGCTTTTGATGAATCAACGCTTGTTTTGTCGGTATATCTCTTTCGTTAATGGAGAAATAGTCTCTTAATTCGGTATTAAGAGAATTGCCGTGTTGAGAAAGCAGATAATGAATAAGTGTAGACCCACTTATCTTCCGGTTTCGAGTAAAATCCTTATCGGGATTCTTAGCTAGAAGATAGGGATTCGAGCAAATAGCTCTTATGTTATTCAGCAATATATGCTTTAATTCAGAAGGAACATTGTTTTCCATTCTTACTCCTATTCCTAAAATAGAAAACTCAAGCAGGAATAGAAATAAGATCAGAGAATCTTTATCCTACTTAGTGATTCGGAGTATGTAGTATGTTTGCCGACAGATACATACTCCATTTCTATTTTATGGAGAAATTATATATTAGTTACAGAATTATTCTAGCATAAATTTCAAAAACGGATCATCAAAATTAAATCAAATTCAAAAAATAGTTGAAATTTGACAAATGCTTATTTACTGAGAATTTCATCCTCCAAGAATCGTCCTTTAAATAGTATTGTTCTATATGCGTTCAAAAAATCCTTTATTTAGGGAATTTTATTTGTAATAGTTGCTAATTTATGCAAGAAGGATTTTTGCATAAAGTGTAATACTTGGATACAAATTAGTAGGCATTATAATGAACCCATAAATTCGGACAAAAAAAATATGGTTTTTAAGTTGGATTTATCCTACCATAAATTCATATTGAAAGGAGTCTACCTATGGCAAAAAGACTTCATACACCTGAAGAAAAAGCGCGCCTTGTTCTTGAGT
>JAFTAM010000123.1 GCA_017458675.1 bacterium | reverse complement strand
GCTTAGATTCACAAAAGACATGTTTTATGGGGGTAAGGGGGAATTGTGCGCTTTTTACGGCTTTCACATGTTCCTGGTATCACAGCGTGCATAGAAAAAGGGCCTTTAAAAAATGATTTCTCATTTTTTCACAGGCCCTTTCTCTCCATGCAGCTCAGCTTAGAAAGCTAAACTGCATTTACGCTCGACGCAAGATTAGAACTTAACCTTGAACTGAGTGGTAACCTGCCAGCCGTACCAGCTGAAGGGGTGAGCGGTGAAACCGTCGGTGAGGTCGCCGGGAACCTGGACGTGGCCGGGGGTGTAATCGGCGAAGGTGGAAGCATCAACTTTGTCCTTGGTATCATAGTAACGGAAGTCCATGTTCCACTGGGTGTTGGCGCTCAGGTCGCAGTCAAATCCAATGAAAGGAATGGTCTGCTGAACGTCAATGTTCTTGAAGCTGGTGTCGTTAACCAACATGGCGAACTGGTTGTAGGAACCGGTGGGATCCCAGTGACCGTTGAAGTTGACCATGTCGCAGCCGATGCGTAGCGTCCACATATCGTTGGCTTCCCAGCCTAAACCGATGTGGATGTTCTCGGTGTTTAGCTTGACGTGGTTCTGGCTGCCGCCATCGAAAGCGTTCAAATCGCTGTTGCGCTTGAAGTCGTTGTGCTCGTAGCCGAGGTCGAGCTTCAGGCGAGGATTGTCCCACTTGTAGTTGGCGCCGATGCCGAACTGGGTCTGCTTGCCTTTGTGGTCCTCAAGAGCGTTGAGGGCGCCATCGAAAGACAGATCGGAGTAACCGTAGAATACGGGATCCATGAAGCCGGGGGCGAAGCCGAGGTGAGCGTCGCCAAGACCGTCGAAGTAGCGTACGTCGTAGAGGCTGGACTTCTTCTGGTTCAAGAAGGCGGCTTTGGCCCAAACGATACCGTGACGATCGGCGAATCTCCACTGACCGTTGAAGCGGATACCTTCACGGTTGTGAGGATAAACTTCAGTGTCATGCAGCGACCACATAGTGGCGTAGTCGTTCATGTTCATTAAGTTGTAAGCAGCGTAACGGCCGCCGTTCAGACCTGCAAAACCATTGATGGTGGGATTCATGTTGACGAAAGGATCGTAGTTGGGATCCACGCCGACATAAGCCAGGCTGAGGTCGAGGTCGCCTTCGAGAAGGTTGGCGCCGACTTCGATTCTGTAAGCGTTGCCGTCAGAGGAGTAGTCCGAATTCTTGTTGGACTTGTACTCGGTGTGAGCGTACTCGCCGGCTACGTAGATTTCGTCGCCGTTCTCACCGATATCCCACTTGTAATTGGCGCTGATGCCGTAGCCGAGCATGCTCTGAGGGCCGAGGGCACCGAGGTCGCCGATAGGAGTGGTGTTGCTGGTGTTGCCGCCGGCAGCGATGGGCACGCCGTCATAGGACTGGGGGTTAATCCAGTTGAGGGCGGACATATAATAATCGCCGGCGAAAGCGGCGTAACCGCCGTACTGGCTTAGGGTGTTGGCGCTGTAAATGTTGCCGATGGTGAGGTTGTCGCCGTTAGCGGCCTCGTTAGCGGCGCGCATGAAGTTCAGCTTAACCTGACCGCCGCCGAACTCGAAGCCTACGTCAACGCCGAGGATGTCGGTGTCATACTGTCTCGTGCCCTGAAGAGCGGCCATTGCATCATCACCGTAGGTGGAGATTCTGGAACCCAGAACTTCCCAACGAAGGACACCGGCCTCAAAGGCGTGGCTGCCGCTGAGGTTGAAGCCGAAGCGATCCAGATACTCGGGACCGTAAGCGGCTAAGTTCTTCTGACCGGCGAAGAGGATATTGTCCATATTGTCTTCGCTGTAGGCGCCGACGACTAACTTAATGCTGGAGGGATTGTGAATGACCCAGAAGTTGTCGAGGACCATGCGGGTGTAAGGGGTGTTGTTCAGGTTGTTGACTGAAGAAGAACCACCGAACTGGCTGCAAAGATAAGGAGCGGAAACGCCGTACAGAGCGTCGACAACGCTGTTGCCGGCGGAGGTGTAAGCGGCGAACTCGGCGCCGGCATCGATGTCGTCAGTGACGCGGATGCGCATACCGAGGATGCCCTTCATGGTGAAACCGGTGCCGTTGGAAAGACCAACGCCATTGCGGTAGTCGGCGACGGGCATGACGCCGGTGCGGGCAATGTCGATGCCCATGCCAGCGGCGGAGCCGGCCAGGTCATTGTAGCTGACGGGAGCGATGTCGCCGCCCATGTCCTGGATGCCTTTGTTGTTGTTAGAGAAGGACTGAGCAGTAAGGCGGGCTTCTACGGAGCCGTAGAAGGTGATTCTCTCGAGCTCAGAGACGCGGAGGTCGAGGTTCTCAACCTTGTCTTCCAAGGTGCCGACGCGGGCGCCGAGGGCGTCTAATTCGCTGCGAAGAGCGTCTACCAGCTTCTGGAGCTCGGCGAGCTCAGCTTTGGTAGCAAAAGTGGCGTGCTCCTGCTCCATCTGACCGAGCAGGCGAGCGACGATCATGGCAACTTCCCAACGGGTGGCGTTTCTGTCACCTTTGAAAGTTCCATCGGGATAACCTTCGACGATACCTTTGGCAGCCAGAGTGGCGACGGCATCACGAGCCCAATGATTCTCGGGAACATCCGGGAACAGAGGAGCTGCGAAGGCAGGGGCTGCTACGCCTAGTGTAAACACTGCAGCAGCTACAGCGGTTTTCATGCGTAAATTCATTGCATGACTCTCCTTGATTTTATTTGATTACTCTATGTACGTATACAAAAAAACTTTGGAGTGTATTTTTTACCGTCTTTAACCTGCGTCCGAACCTGAGCTTCCTAGAAGTTTCCTCACATTAGATACACAGGTCTATCAAGCATTAAATACTCTCTCAAACCAGGCCGCTGATAAATGACGGCAGAATCTCTGTATACGTAAAAGAGCTTTTAAGTAATCTTTAAAACGACTTAATTTCAGTTAAACGCGAGGCTTATTCAATGAAATTTTCTGTATGCCTTCTTATTTGAAAGAAATTTTAAAAAAATCTTTGAATGTCTCTTCGATGTCTGCAGTTTAATCTGCTTTACAATATTTTGTTTCTGTCTTTAATTATTTTTCGGAAATTTCTCCGGCTGCCGGAGGATGGCCTAAACGGGTGCGGGCTGAAAGCCAACTGGTCATAAAACCGTTTAATTTTCCGTTCAAAACAGAATTGACGTCGCTGTCTTCAAAGGCGGTGCGTCTGTCCTTAACCATTGTATAGGGGTGGAGGACATAGTTGCGGATCTGATTGGCCCAGGCCGCTTCCCGGTTTTCGCCCTTTACGTTGTCTAAGGTCTCCTGGCGCTGCTCTCTCTGCAGCTCCAGCAGTTTGGCTTTCAGCATTCTCATAGCTGTTTCGCGGTTGGAATGCTGGGAACGTTCATTTTGACAGGCCGCTACCGTGCCCGTCGGAATATGAGTTATGCGGATTGCCGATTCCGTCTTGTTGACGTGCTGTCCGCCGGCGCCCTGAGACCTGTAAGTGTCAATTTTCAGATCTTCGGGCCGTATGTCGATTTTAACGTCTTCGGAAATCTCAGGCACAACCTCGACTTTAGCGAAGGAGGTGTGCCGCCGGTGTGCGGCGTCATAAGGAGATATTCTCACCAAACGGTGTACGCCGTGCTCGGAACTGAGCATTCCGAATGGATAAAAGCCGCTTATCAGAAGAGTGGCGGAGTGAATCCCCGCCTCCTCAGCAGGTGAGTATTCCGCTAAAATGACCTTATAACCTACTTTTTCCGCCCAACGGATATACATTTGCAGCAGCATTTCCGTCCAGTCCTGGGCATCCACGCCTCCCGCCCCGGCGTGCAGGGTCAGAATGGCTGAAGAAGCGTCGTATTCTCCGTTTAATAGGGAGATAACTTCGGCGTGTTCCAGATCCAGCAGCAGACGGTCATACAGCTTCCGGGCTTCGTCGACGTCGTCCTGATTGTCGGCTTCTCCCAGCTCGACGGCTATTTCGGCGTCTTCGAGAGCTGAGCAGAGCTCCTGATAGCGGACGGACATGCTTTTGTATTTAGCAAGCTCGGCGTTGAGCTTCTGAACGGCGCCGCTGTCGTTCCATATATTCCCGTCAGCAAACTGGGCTTCAATTTCCGCAATTTTTCTTTCTACCTGATCCAGGTCAAAGATAGTCGCGCATACGCTGAACGCGGGCGCGGGCTTCATTCAACAGGTCTGCAAATGCCGACAGCATAAAAGAAGTTTTTACCTTTCTGAATTTTTATTTCAAACGCTTCCGCCCGCAAGGGCGGCTGAGGCTGACTTAAATTCTTTATTACATGCGGTCCTGAACCTTGTTTTTATGTCATCCTGAGCTTTTGGCGAAGGATCTTTCAGATATAAGATTCTTCGCTCGCTCAGAATGACAGAGATAGTATCAAAACCGGAGAGGGAGCAATGGCAGGAAAAATGTCACAATGACGCAGAGAGAGGCATGATGACAGAAAAGGTCCGATTTGCAGAGGAGACTTAACGCTCTTCTGGATAGTGGCACTTCTTCCATTTTTTGCCGCTGCCGCACCAGCAGAGGTCGTTGCGTCCCATTTTTTCACTGCTGCGTTTGACAGGAGCTATGGGCTCGAGCTGCTGGTCGTGGTTGGTGCCGGTAACCTTCATATTGCTCTCTTCCTGAGGCTCGATGTCTTCGGGATCGCTCACCTGGACGCGGTACATATAGAATATAGTCTCGTCGCGGAGGCGGTTCTTGAGGCGGTCGAACTCTTCGGCTGCCTCGCGGATAAACTCGGCCTTGGGGTCCTTCTGACCGTAGCCGCGGAGGCCTATGCTTTCGCGCAGCATCTCGATGTTGCTGAGATGCTCGATCCAGCGCTCGTCCAGAATTTTCAGCATGGTGAAGCGCTCTAATTCGGACATGATCTTTTCGCCGATTTTTTCGACCTTCTGATCGTAAACCTTGTGGGCGCGCTCCTTGACCGTTTCCTTGATTTCCTTGGGCAGCTTGCCGCCTAAATCCTTAATCGAGAACTCCTCGGGCATAACGATATGGTCCTGAAGCTCGGCCATTAAGCCTTCAAAGTCCCAGTTCTCCGGCGGAAGCTCCGGGTTCATATGAGCGTCTACGCAGTCGTCGACAAAGCTGTCGATAAAATTGTTCATCGTATCGCGTACGCCCTGGTTGGCCAGGAGCTTGTCGCGGTCTGCATAGATGACGTGACGCTGTTCGTCCATGGTGTCGTCGTACTTGAGTACGTTTTTGCGGATATCGAAGTGATAATTCTCTACCTTGGACTGAGCGTTTTCAATAGCTCTGGTAATGAGGGAATTCTCGATAACCTCGTCTTCCATGCCGAATCTGTCGAGCATCATGCGGATTTTGTCGCCGGCGAAGATGCGCATGAGTTCGTCGTCGATAGCCACATAGAAGCGGGATGCGCCGGGGTCGCCCTGACGTCCGGAACGGCCGCGGAGCTGGTTGTCGATACGTCTGGATTCATGGCGCTCGGTGCCGATGATGAAGAGACCGCCGGCTTCGCGAACCTTCTTCTCTTCCTCGGGGATCTGAGGATCGCCGCCCAGTTTGATGTCTACGCCTCGTCCGGCCATGTTGGTGGCGATGGTTACGGCGCCGAGACGTCCGGCCTGAGCGATGATGTGAGCTTCTTTTTCATGATATTTGGCGTTTAAGACGTTGTGCTTAATGCCCATCTTTTTGAGGAGCTCGCTGAGCTGTTCGGATTTGTCGATAGAGCGCGTACCCACCAGAACCGGCTGGCCCTTTTCGTGGCACTCCTTAATGGCTTCGCAGACGGCCTTGAATTTATAATGCTCGTTTTTGTAAACCTGGTCGGGCAGATCGATGCGGTTGACCTTGACGTTGGTAGGTACCACAACCACGTCTAAATCGTAAATCTCTCTGAATTCGCGCTCTTCGGTCAGAGCCGTACCGGTCATGCCGGCCAGCTTGTTGTAAAGCTTAAAGTAGTTCTGGAAGGTGATGGTGGCCAAGGTCTGGTCCTCCTGGCGCACCTTGACTCCTTCCTTTGCCTCAATAGCCTGGTGCAGACCGTCGGAATAGCGTCTGCCGAACATCAGACGTCCGGTAAATTCGTCGACAATGACGATCTCGCCGCCCTTAATTACATATTCAATATCGTTGCGGTAGCATTCTTTAGCCCGCAGAGCATTGTCTATAAAGTGAGCGATGCTCATATTTTTGGCGTCGAAGAGGTTGGTGATTCCCAAAAGCTCCTCGGCTTTAGCCACGCCTTCTTCAGTCAAGGGAGCGTTTTTCGATTTTTCATCTACGGTATAATGTACGTCGGCCTTGAGCTGACGCGCCAGCTGGGCGAAGCGGGCGTACATATTGGTCGTGCCGGAGCCGCGTCCGGAAATGATCAGCGGCGTACGGGCTTCGTCGATTAAGATGGAGTCGACCTCGTCGACAATGGCGTAATTGAGACCGCGCTGCACCTTTTGGCGGAGATCGGCGACCATGTTGTCGCGCAGGTAGTCAAAGCCGTATTCGTTGTTGGTTCCGTAGGTAATATCGGCCAGATAAGCTTCCTGGCGCGTCACTCTGCGCAGATGGTTGGTGCTTTCGTCTTCAATTTCTACTTCGGGATCATAAACATAAGCGGTATCGTGATTGATGATGCCCACGCTCAGACCTAAAAGATGATAAATAGGGGCCATCCAGCGGGCGTCGCGCTTGGCCAGGTAGTCGTTGACGGTAACTACATGAACGCCTTTTCCGCTCAGGGCGTTTAAATAGACGGGGCAGGTGGCTACCAGAGTTTTGCCTTCGCCCGTTTTCATTTCGGAAATGCGTCCCTGGTGCAGGGCGACGCCGCCGATCATCTGTACGTCATAGTGGCGAAGCTTTAAGGTGCGGACCGAAGCTTCGCGCACGGCGGCAAAGGCTTCCGGCAGAATATCGTCCAGGGTCTTTTTATTGGCCAGTCTCGTTTTGAATTCGTCGGTCAGGGCTCTAAGTTCAGCGTCGGAACGCGCCTGCATGGCTTTTTCAAAGCCGTTGATTTTATCGACAAATTTGTTTATTTTGCGTACTTCGCGCTCGTTAGGATCAAAAAGGGCGGTTAAAAAACCCATAAGAAAATTGCACTCCGGTAAATTAATTATATTAAAATGTTATTCACATCAGAATAAATGGCTAAAAAAACGCCTCGGGACTTCTCCGCTTATTTTGCTGATTCCCTCTTTACGTCCGATTATTTATCAAATTCCCGAGTTAGAGAGGAATTACAAGTTCCTGGGCAGATCGTTGATATCGAAGTCCTCGCTGTCTTCGGGGACCTCTTCGGTCGGCACGGGCAGTCCCAGCTCCTGGAGCTGCTGAGCGATGCGCTGATTGTTTTCCGCCAGGGTAAAGACCGTGCTGTCGCGGGCGGCGGATACGATTATTTCCATCACGTCGACCAGCCAGGCCGAGAGATCTACTTTTTTGCCGGCGGCCATCTGTTTGCTGATATTGGCGTTCTGCCAGTCGATCCTCTCCTTGCTTCTCTCCCAGGCGTCGGCGAACATGCGGTTGAAGCTGGTGATCATCTCTTCGGGGCTCAGGCCTACTCGGGGTTCAGTCTGCATTTTTTATACCTCTTAAGCAAGTTTTTTATAAAGCAAAGAGCCTGTGCCGCCTTTTCTGCAATTTGATTCGGATACAGCGTCTGCAGGCTCTTGTTTGTATCGGCCGGCGGCAGAAGTTCAGAACTGGACCATGCCGACGGAGTTTACGTTGATCTTAGGCGCAATTTCGTTCCACGAGAGCACCACCAGGTTGGGGAAGGAGCGCTCGGTGAGCTTGCGCATAGCGGGACGGATCTGCGGCGCTACCAGCAGAATGGGCTGCAGACCGCGGTCCTGGAGGATGTTGGCCTGGTTGGAAATGGCCTGGAGGATCTCCTGACCGATGTTGGGGTCGAGGGTGAGGAACGAGCCGATGTCGCTGCGCTGAATAGCTCCCTGGACCATCTTTTCGATCTGCGGATCGAGAGTAATTACGTTGATGGTGCCGTCGTTGTTGCAGTAGTCTTTGCAGATTACGCGGGAGAGCGAAACTCGGCAGAACTCGGTGAGCATTTCCGGGTCTTTGGTAATATGGACGTTGTCGCCCATAGTTTCCAGAATGGAGACCAGGTCACGCACGGAGACGCGCTCTTTGACCAGGTTCTGCAGCACCTTCTGGACTTCGCCGAGGTTGAGAGCGTCGGGAATGACTTCCTTGACGACCGCGGGGTGGGTCTTTTTGACGGTGTCGATGAGGGCCTGGACTTCCTGACGTCCCAGCATTTCGGAAGCGTGGGAGCGAACGACCTCGGTGAGCTGGGTGGCGATAACGCTGACCGGGTCGAAGATCATGCAGCCCAGACGTTCGGCGTCGCCGCGCTGTTCGGGAGAGATCCAGACGCCCGGCATGCCGTAAGTCGGGTCGACGGTCTTGGTACCGCGCAGGTTTTTGAGCTTGTCCTCAGGACCGATGGCCAGGAACTGGTTGACCTGGACTTCGCCCTGAGCGACTTCGATTTCTTTAATCTTAATTACATAGGCGTTGGGCTTTAACTGCAGGTTGTCGCGGAAACGCACGCCAGGTACGACGATACCCAGTTCCAAAGCGATATGGCGGCGGATCGAGGTAACGCGGTCGAGAAGCTTGGCGCCCTGGTTGGGGTCCACCAGCGAAAGCAGACCGCGGCCCACTTCCAGGGAGATGGGGTCGACCTGCATGAGCTGGACGACGCTTTCCGGCTTCTTGTCCTGAGTCTTTTTCTTCTGGTCCTGAGCGGTGGCGGTTACAGCCACAACTTCCTGAGTCTTCTTGGAAAGAATATTGCCGGCGACGAACAGAGCTGCGCCGATGCAGACCAGCGTTACTGTCATCATAAAAGGCATGGCTGCAATTAAGGAGAGCACGCCGAGTATGAGCATAAATACGCCGGAAATTTTGAGGGCGAGGGGCTGATTGGAGATCTGGCCCAGCAGGTCTTTACCGAGGTTGGCTTCAGAGGCCGCGCGGGATACGACCAGACCCATGGCGGTGGACATAAGGAAGGCGGGCAGGGTGGTCATCAGACCGTTGCCGATGGAAAGAATTGCGTAGGTGTTGATGGCGGTGGAGGCGTCCATGCCGTGATAGAGGATGCCCATGAGCAGGCCTCCGATTACGTTTACGACCATTACCACGATGGAGGCCATGGCGTCGCCCTTTACGAATTTGCCGGCGCCGTCCATGGAACCGTAAAAGTTCGATTCGCGTTCTACGTCCTTACGTTTCTTTTTGGCCGTCTCAGCGTCGATAGCGCCGGAGTGAAGGTCGGCGTCGATAGCCATCTGTTTGCCGGGCATAGCGTCCAGGGTGAAACGGGCCGACACCTGAGCTATACGTTCGGCGCCGTTGGTGATTACCATGATCTGAATGATAATCAGTACGATGAACATGATGAAGCCTACGATTAAGTTGCCTCCTACTACCACCTTACCGAACATTGGGATAAGGTGGCCGGCGCCGATCGGCATTTTTGTCACCGGATCGGTTATGTTGCCGTGAAGCAGAATCATACGCGTAGCGGAAACGTCCAAAGCCAGACGGAACAGCGTGGCTACGAGCAAAACAGTAGGGAATACCGCGAATTCCAGCGGCTCTTCAATATAAATGGAGATTAAGACGACGATGATGGAGAAGGCCAGGTTAAAGGCCAGCAGCACGTCTAACATGTCGGGAGGCAGAGGAATTACCAGCATTCCTACAATGCCTACTACCACAAATGCGATGCCGATTTCGGCATTCTGCATAAGTTTACCGAGCGGGCCGTCAGCTTGAGCACCCATTTAGCAATAGCTCCTTGTAATAATAGTGCCGGATAATTGATGAAACTTAAAAATTTTCTAGCAATTCGGCAGGCTATCCTTCAAAAATAACGTCAGGGCGGAAACAGGAAAGCCTCTGAGAGCAAAAGGGCTTTTGCGTCTTCAGAGGCTTTTAAGCGGAAATATCGGCTATTTGGTAGCGACTCTGCGGGCAGAGAACTGAGCCTTGGGCATTCCCGGCGAGGGAACGGCGGCGCGTCTTACCGGCGGAGCGTTGCGGGCGGCGCGTCTGCGGCGAAGCAGTTCGCGCTTGCGCTTCAGCTTAATTACATAAGCCAGAACTTCTGCGACGGCCTTATACATCTCCGTAGGCACGGGACCGTCCAGATCGCAGGCTTTAAACAGAGCTCTGGCCAGCTCCACGTTTTCCACGATGGGAATGTCGTGGTCCTCGGCCATAACCTTGATCTGTACGGCGATCATGTTTTCGCCTTTTGCGACTACCATGGGCACCGGATCCTCGCCCTGCTTGTATCTCAGAGCTACGGCTAAGTGGGTAGGGTTGGTAACTACCGCGGAAGCGTCGGAGACGTTGCCGGCTCCTCCTCCGCCGCCCTGAGCGTTCTGACGCATCAGCTGGCGCAGCTTACCTTTAACCTGGGGGTTTCCTTCAGTCTCTTTGTATTCGTCCTTCAGGTCCTGCATGCTCATGCGCATCTGCTTCATGAACTGCTTTTTCTGGAAGATGTAGTCGAATCCGGCTATAACAACCAGACCTAAGATGACCTTCATGACCAGGCTCTTTACGGTGCTGCCTACCAAGCCTAAGGTTGTCAGCAGAGGAATCAGAGGCGCGTTTTTCAGTTCGGGCAGAACTTCGCCTATGACTTTGTAGCAGATATAACCGACAATGCCGACCTTGGCCAGCTGCTTAATCAGCTCTACTACGGACTTGATGCTGAAGATCCTTTTGAAGCCTTCAATAGGATTGATCTTATTCAGGCTCGGTTTCAGCGTCTCCGTAGAGAAAATGAACTGCACCTGGGCCAGGTTGGCAGCGATAGCCATAATGAAAGCGGCTGCCAGCAAAGGAGCTAAGATAATCAGGACATTCAGCATGATATAGAAGATGTCGCTGCTCAGGCTGCGATCTATGGGATTGAAGGTGGCTACCATACCCCACAGATATTCGGCCATGCCCCTAATTTTGCCCAGCATAAAGCCGCCGGCGGCATACATAGCGCCTGCCGTAGCCACCAGCATACTGGTGGATATGACTTCTTGGCTTTTCATTACTTGGCCTTTTTTGCGGGCTTCCTGTAGCTTATGCTCAGTCGGCTCTTCAGTTTTGTCGCTGTCTTGACCGCCCATAATCTATCACCTCCCTGGTGGCATCATCATCTCGATACACTGTACCAGACTATCGAGACTCAATTCAAACTGTTGACCTAACAGTCTCATAATTAAAGGATAAGATAATCTTAATAATATTAAGCCTATGGCGATGTTGAGCGGGAAGCTCAACATAAATATGTTCATCTGCGGAGCTACGCGGGCCAGAAGACCCAGAGCGCACTGGGTAACGAAGAGAGCGGCCAGAGCCGGAGCGGCTATCTGCGTGCCTATTACTATGAGGTCGCTGCTCAGACGGAGCAGGTTCATGGCTAAATTTTCATCTATGCGGAAGAAGGTCAGCGGAATGACCTGGTAACTTTTGTAGATAGCGGCTAAGAGCTGGTGATGGCCTCCTACTATCAGATATAGCTCCATGGCGGTATAGAATTTGACTTTACGAATCAGGTTGATGGCGCCATGGCTGGCCGGGTCGAAGGAGGCCGCCGAGGATAAACCCATCTGAATGTCGAGCAGCTCGCCTCCGAACTGGGCGGCGGCAATAACGATAAACGAAGTGTAGCCTATAACCAAGCCTACGCAGGCTTGGGTCAGAATAGCTCCGAAGAAGGGAAGGAGGTCGGTTGGCATATCGCTGGGAACCGGCAGGTTAGGATACAGGACAACCGTGAGAGAAGCGGCAAAGCCTACCAGAACGGTATTGGTAATGTGGTCACTACCGAAAATCGGCGCCTGTACGAAGATCAAGGCCAGTCTGGTGAAAGCCAGCAGAGCCACTCCGAACAGCTGTAGAACCGGATCGCTCATCATATGGGTTTAGTGAGGTCCCATACGTGAAATATCTGAAAAAGTAGCTATGGTAAAAGTGGAAAGCATATTGAACATCCAGGTACCGCATAACACAATAGCCATAAAAGTGGCGACGATCTTAGGCACGAAGGAGAGCGTTTGTTCCTGAACCTGAGTAGTAGCCTGGACTATACTGACCATTAAACCGACCGACAGAGCTGACATCAACATGGGAGCCGAAAGTATCAGTACTAAGTACAGAGCTTTGGTACAAAGAGTCAGGACATATCCGTCGTCGAAAACTTCAGCTGCCAGTATCAACATGTTTTCCTCCTTAAGAATCTTGCCGCTTAATTGCTCTGTCCGTCACCGGGAGCGCGCTGCGCGGGAGGCAGCTGTCTGAAAGCGGCGCTTTTTAATATTATACATAAAGAACTGCCTAAAATAAAGCCGGGCTGATTGGACAAAGCTTGTTCAGCCTTGTATTTAATCAGTCTCTGGGAATATTAAAGCTGTCAACTACGCCTTTTATAATAATATGCCAGCCGTCTATCAAAACGAAGAGCAGCAGCTTAAAGGGCAGGGATATAGACATTGGCGAGAGCATGAACATACCCATGGACATGAGCACGGAGGCTACGACCATGTCTATAATCAGGAATGGCACATATAGTAAAAAACCTATTTGGAAGGCTGTCTTTATCTCTGAAAGCACAAAGGACGGCAAAAGAATGTAGAAGGGGATATCTTCGCGTTTTTTGATGCTCTTGACCCTGCCTATATCGAAAAAGAGCCGGATGTCCGTATCGCGGGTCTGATAAAGCATGAACTCCTGAATAGGTTTATAGGCCTTGACGAAAAATTCACTTTGAGGTATCTTTCCGGCCAGATAGGGCTGCAGGGCGTTTTTATTGATGGATTCGCCGACCGGAGCCATTACAAACATGGTCAGGAACAGGGCTAAGCCCATGAGTACCTGAGTAGGCGGCACCTGTTGAGTTCCCATAGCCGAACGCAGGAAGCTCAGGGTACTGACTATGCGGATGAAGGCTGTGCACATAGCCAAAATGTAAGGCGCCAAAGAGAGCATGCTCAAGCCGCCCAGCAGAAGCAGCGTAGTGGAGAAAGTCTGCTTTTCGTTGGGCTGAGTGCCGTTTATGCTTATGTTAGGCATATTGATCTGCGGAAACGAATTCTGGGCTGAAGCGGAATCGGTAAACAGCCAAAATAGAACGCCGACCAGCAATATGGGCAGACATATACGCAAAACATTTCTTAGGCGAAAATCAATCATGTCTATGTAAGCCTTGCAACCGGATGTAAGTTTAGACCTCAATCGGGGCATAGTGACTTTTAACAGAGAAACCTGCTCTCCTCTTTAAAGAATGCGGGCCGCTTAAAAAGAAATATGGCTGAATATCGGACTGAAACTTATGACATTCAACCATATTAAAGCATATATTCAATATTTATAAGTGTATTATTTGTGAATTTTTTGCGCCGGTGCGGACTCCATGAGCCAGAACGGCGTATTTTAGCTCAGTCTGACTGCGGCGGCCGGCGCAGAGCGGACGCAGTATAAAAGCGGCGTCTTATTCACTTTTGGTAAGTTAAGCAAAAACAAGCTTTTAGCATACATTCTTAATAAAGGTTTTCTTTGACGCGTACGCGGAGATTCGAGCGTAAGCGAGCGCGGAGCGGTAGCGACAAAGAAAACCGGCATAGCGAAAACATGCAGAACATGCTCT
>JAFTAM010000122.1 GCA_017458675.1 bacterium | reverse complement strand
GTTCTGCGCAGGGCGTCCTATTATAACTCGGTATTGTACAGCCGTCTTGGGGGCGCTTCGCTGCTGCCGGGCTCGGCCGGACTGCCGCCGGGCCTGACGTTTAGGGCCCTGTCGCTGAAGGCCGCGGAAAAGGTTATGCCGGCGTTTGTACCTCTGCTGCAGATATAAGTATATATGTATAGATTCTCACAGAATCTGTGGGAGTCTATACATATATATGGCGTTGACTTGGCATTCTGTGAGAATGCCGCAGAGTTCCGCAGACTTTCATGGACTGGAGTCACACCTTTTGAACGGCATAACAATCGCCCCGGCTCAATCGCCCGTTCAATCCGCCTTTGCCTCCCAAACCCCATATAGACACCCCCATAAAACCTATGCTAGAATACAAACGTCAACTTAACTGACAATAATGCTGAATGCAGGTGCGTTTAAATATGTCGGACAAAAAATTCTCTATGGTGGCGGCGGCGGAAACAAATCCCAACTGGGAAAAGCTCACCGGCCGCGAAAACGACTTATACTCCCGCCGGGACGAAATTCGTTCTCCTTTTGCCAGAGACTATACCCGAATACTGCATTCCATGGCTTACCGGCGCTTAAAGCAAAAGAAGCAGGTCTTTTTCAATATCAATAAAGATCACATCTGTACTCGCATGGAGCATGTAAGCCATGTGGAGTCGGTGAGCTCGACGCTTGCCAAAGCGCTGGGCTTAAACGAGGAACTGACCAAGGCCATTTCTATCGGCCACGATATCGGCCACGCTCCCTTCGGCCACCAGGGCGAAAAAGTACTCAATATGCTGTCTGAAAAACACTTGGGCAAAAAGTTCTGGCACGAACAGAACGGCTTGCGTTTTGTCGATGATTTGGAACTGCTCGAAGACAATTATAAGGTGTGCCGCAATCTGGATCTGACCTATGCGGTGCGGGACGGCATTATTTCGCACTGCGGCGAGGTCGATCAGAACGGCATTTTTCCCCGCGATATATCTATCCCGATCAGCGATTTTGACAGCGCGGGCAAATATCAGGCGGCAACCTGGGAGGGCTGCGCCGTTAAAATTGCCGATAAAATTGCCTATGTCGGCCGCGATATAGAAGACGCCTGCAGTTTGGGATTTATCAGCAAGACCGATCAGAACGAGCTGCTCAAAATTGCCCGGGCTAACGATCAGCGCATCATGAACACCACCGTCATCATGCACAATATGATTATTGATATCTGCCGGAACAGCTCGCCGGAAAAGGGAATTGCCCTGAGCGAGCAGTGCTGTAAGCAGCTGGATGAAATTAAGAAGTTTAATTATGAACATATTTACCGCCATAAATGCCTGCAGCCCTTTATTCATTATTCGGAGCTGGTGCTGACCCAGATTTTTGAAACATTATGGACTCTTTATGAAGGGAAGTATACTTGGGCCAACTTTAATGAGGTCAGAAAATATGCGCCCAAGCTGATAGGTTCCTTTGAAAAATGGCTGGCCAAGTATTGCCTCACGGATATAGTGCCTGAAGGAGCGCTCAAAGACGCCGCGCTTTCCTGTGACAACAAAAAAATATACAGTAAACTGGAAACCCGGGAATTATATATTCAGGCGATAATAGACTATATTTCCGGCATGACCGATCGCTATGCCATTGAGATGTTCAATGAGCTGCTGGAATATTGAACAATAAATCAAAATAAGGTTCTATTTATTGTCTGCGGCCGCCGCTTCTTGTGAGGCGGCTTTTTTTGTGTTTCGCGCCGAGCCGTCAGACAGCCGGCGGCCATGCCTTATTTACCTATGGCCGAATAAACGGTTGCCCGCTCGCATAAGCAGGACTTTTAAAGCATATAAAGAATAAGGTACGCGTAAAATAAATTTATTTACACCAAAAATGGCCGCTTTAATAACCATGCGGTATTTACGCATATAAGGCTGTTTATGCGCGGCTTTACTATGCCTCCTGAAAGGCCGCTGAGGCAAAGCTTGATACATTATAGCGCATCTGTCGGTTCACGGGGACGGGGGAGAGAAAACGAGGAGTCTGAATAATATGGAAAACGTCGATTTAAAGTCTGCCGACAGCGGGAACGCTTATGGCGGCGCTTTTCAAAACATCGGTACTGATAATCTTATAGGCTTTATGACGACATATATGGCGGCGTTTCCCCAGCGTATCTGCGGGCGCGAGTTTAAGCTGTCCCCGGAAATGAACGAGGCGCGCTGCCTGAGCTTAAAAAACCTGGGCGCCGATTTGCATTTCGGCATCAACGAAATTGAAAGGCGTTCCCTCAACGGGGAAGCCGCCGACGGCACGGAAAAATATCTTCTCATTTATGCCGACGCTTCCGAAGGCGAAGATTTTAAGAATTTTATGATCTCCGCCTGCAGAGAGTTTGAGCAGAAGGCGCTGTATATTGAAAATGGCAAGGCTTACAGTTTAGATCGGGACGGAATAGGCGAAAAACTGGGCGATTTTGATTTTAATGCCGATTCTCTGGGCATATATTACGGCAGGCTGCAGGAAAAGGAGTTTTCCTTTGAGGACAAGGCAGTTTGTTTGGAAAAGAGCGGCGGCTTTATCAATATGATCGATTATATCGTCTATACGGCCAGAATGAGCGAGCTGCGCAAAGCAAAGGACCGCTTGGATTTTTCCTGCTATGAATGGCGCAGGGCCATACAATCCTGACAGAACCGTTATTGAGCGAAGGAGGCGGCTGTGATTAGTTCAGCGTTGACAGAACAAAGCCTAAAGTTTAATCAGAATGCTGTCGATACCGTAAAAAAGCATATGGATCTGCCTTATTTATGGAAACGTATGTATCTTATCAGCGCCTTCCGGCGCGATAGTTCCCAGGAGGAAAATGAGCGGCGCTGCGCCGGGCTTTATCGCTTCTTTACAGAGAATGATGACACTCTGGCCGACAGAATTGAGATTGAGGCGGTTTATGGCGGCGGAGAGCCTGCCGTTGAGGAATGGCTGGTCGTTACGCGTTATTCGCTGGTTACTGAAGGCGGCTTTTGGGCTGCGTTCCGTGCAAATATTGACCAGGGCGGCAGTACGCTGATTCATGCAGCCTGCCGCAAATTTAATATCGGCGGCTATATTGTCCCGACTTTCGATGGCGCCGTATGTCATTACAGAGATATGCGCCGTCCCTGGCCGATGAAATACTTTACAGAAATAAAAGTCAAAAGTTTTGACGGGCTGTTGTTTGACAGAGCGTCGGCGTTATGAGCTCCGCGCGTTCAGACAGCATTGTTTCTGAACCGGATGGAGCGGCCGGCCTGCCGCAGCCTGCAGGCCGTTTTTCGGCGCTGTCCTGAGCGCGCCGAACGGGTTTGCAGAAGTTGATTCTGCATATATTTATTGTTGAACTTATATCAAGGAGGCTCTTGATGAACAGTTATCTGCAGATAAAGAACCGAAAAATTACCTTTGGAAAAGCGGGAGAACTGGCGGGCTCAGTTCGGGGCCGCGCGCTTGACGCTTCGAAAGCGCTCAGGATGAATGTTAAAATGAGGCTAGGCGACCCTGAAGCCGTAAGTGTGCACCGCCGGGGCGGCATTGTCACGAAGGCTTTAATCAGCGCCTTCCGACGCGGTAATACCCGGGAAGAAAATGAGCGTTTAAACAGGGAGCTGGCCGAATATTTTGCGGGAAACGACTGCCTGACCAGCAATATCGGATTTGAGGCCTCATATGGAGGAGAGGAACCTGTGTGTGAAGATTGGCTGATGGTTTCGTACCGCTGCCCATACGAGTCGCATTGGTATACGGCTATGTTTACCGAAAACAGATTTACCGGCCTGCTCATGAGCGCCTGCGATGAATTCGGGCTCAACGGCTTTATATATTTTCATTATAAAAGGCTCGTCTGCTATCACAAGGACTGCGTCCGTCCCTGGCATACGGAGAGGTTCGCTTCGGCGGCGCTCCAAGACTTTAAGAGTTTGTTCGGATAGAGCCTGGCCAGGCGAAAGGCTGTCTCAGTCTTCTGTAAGCTTCTTGATGCGCGCGCTGTCGGCGGCGCGGCAGACCAGGTAAAAGACGGCGGTCGCTTCCGGATCGGAGAAGGGCACGTATACGCGCTCGCTTTCGTCTTTTTGCAGACGCAGGGTCAGATCGGAGGCAAACGACGGAAGCGAGCTGGCGCCGACCAGCTCTTCGAAGTCGGCGAAATCGTGCTGCAGAATGAAGCGGGCCTGCGGCATGGCCCGCCTGACGAGCCCTTCCCAAAATCCCACCTGGGAAAACATCAGAAAGGAAGCGCCGTCCATATCGGCAAAAGAGACGCTTTCCCGCCTGGCGGCCGGATGCGAGGGACGCACCGAAAGCAGCAGACGCTCGGTGAGACATCTCCGGCAATGCAGTCCCTTTTCCTTCAGCGGCTGAAAGAGAACGATAAAACTGTATCTGCCCGCTTTCAGATCGGCGATCAGCGCCGGTCTTTCTTTTTGCTCGGAAACTATCTCCTTATCGGGAAAGCGCCGGGCAAGCGCGTCGGTAAAGTGCAGGATCGGACCGGGCGCGTCTGCGCCGAAGCAGAGCGTATGCCTGCCGCTGTCCAGCGCGCGGACCCGCTCGGCCATTTCATCCCCCAGAGCAAGGATACGCACGGCGTATTCGGCGGCCAGCAGGCCGTTTTCATTCAGAGCCAGCCGGTTCTTTGAGCGCTCAAAAAGCGTAACGCCCAAATCTTCCTCTAAGCGCTGCATCGAGCGGCTGAGCGCGGGCTGGGAAACGTGCATGACCACGGCCGCTTTGGAGAGCGTTCCGTATTTGGCAAAGGCGGCGAGCTGTTCCAGCTTGTAAGCGTCAATCATAGCGGAGTTATCCTTTTTCGAGACGGTTCTATTCTGCCGCGGATAGCTTCAGTATGCAAATCAGTTATACCTCTATATAAAATTGGCATTGTACAAAACGTTTATGCTCTGCTAATCTATATTTATGAACATGGGCAAATTTGACTTACTGACAGCGTGACGGGGGACGTCCGCCTATGAGAGTTCTTATGAGCGTATTTTTATCTTTAGCGGCGCTTTTTTCCGGAGCGGCCTGTACCGCTAAGCCGGAGAGCGGTTCGCCGCCTGAAACTTCCGCCCGGCCGGAAGCTCGGTGCAGCGCGGCAAAAACGGGTTCTGCGGCGCAGACCGGCTGGACCGAAGCTGTTCCGCCTGCGTACCACAGAATAGCGCAGCGCAAGGGAAGCGTAGAGCGGCTGGACTATGCCGCCAAGGATTATGCCGGCAGCGGCGGCGACGTCCGCAAAACCGCCTATGTCTATCTCCCCTGGGGATATGACGCTGCCGACGCCTCGAAGCGCTATGACATAATCTATCTCATGCACGGCTGGGGCGGTTCGGCGGGCGAGTTTTTTGCTCTCGGCAATTTGAAAAATACTTTTGACCGTATGATAGAGAACGGCGATATGAAGCCGGTCATTATGGTTTCCGCCACTTTCTATCACAGCGGCTCCGACAGGGAGTTCGGCGGTTCCGTCCGGGAGCTGCGCGCTTTCCACGAGGATTTTGAAAACGACCTGATGCCTGCCGTGGAGGGAAAATATCATACCTATGCTAAGTCGGCCTCTCCGGAGGATTTGAAGGCCTCCCGCAATCACCGGGCCTTCGGCGGCTTTTCGCTGGGCAGCGTAACTTCCTGGCTGGAACTGTGCTATGATTTCGATTATATCCGCTATTTCGCGCCCATGAGCGGCTCATGTTGGTATTGCGGAGGCTATGGCGATTTCCGGACTCAAGAGAAC
>JAFTAM010000121.1 GCA_017458675.1 bacterium | reverse complement strand
GTCTTAACTCTGACTATCTGCCACGATCTCAACCTGGCCGCCGAATACGCCGACAGAATAATGCTCATGGAGCAGGGCCGCCTGAAGCTCTGCGCCCCGCCGCAGCAATGCTTAGCCGAGACCGCCGCCGAACCCGGGCTGAAACCTTTAGGCCTCAAACTGAAGGAACGCTATAAACTGCAGGCAGAAACTCTGCGGATAAACGCGCTTTTAAAGGAGCTCGGCAGCGGGCAAAAAGCGCCTCTCCCTTCTGAAAACATCAAACAGTCTTAATTTTAGATTCTTCGCTGCGCTCAGAATGACCGGAAAGGCGGCCGTCAGAACAGGAAAAACGTCCGGCAGGAGAGGAAAGCCTATCGGCGGGGTCAGGGCTCTGCTTTTTTCGTCCGGCTCATAGCAGGATATAGTTTGCCGCCTTTCAAAATATAACAGGTTAGATTATCGCTTATGCGGCGGTCATTATGGCCGCTTGTCATATTTTACCGTCCAACGGAGGAAACTGATACTTTATGTGCTGGACTTCAACTCTTCTGGCCATCCCGGCTCTCTCGGTCCTGGCCTTTGAATTCTTCTCCGCCACCCGCGCCGACGCCCGCGTGCGCGCCGCCGCCGAGCAGGCCGAGGATATGCGCCTGGAATATTTAAGCGCCAACCACGCCCGTCTGCGCTTCCGCTTCCCCTTCCACAATTCCGGCTCTCAGCAGGGTTTGATTATCGACTGCTCCGCCGGCCTCCAGCCCGTAGGCCTGCGCTACTGCGATCTGCGTCCGGTAGTTAAAATCAACCACGCCGATTCTCCCCGCACCGACGGCTACTGGGAAGCGGTTATCGTAAAACCCGGCAAAAAGCTCAGCGCCGAAGTGGAAATTCTGCTCACCGCTCAGGACATCCGCAAGGCCGTGGAGGCCCTGGGAGAATTTAAGGTAGACGTCAGCTTCAAATACTACTGCCGTACTCCCATGAAGTACCGCCGTCAGACCTTTAACTTAAACATCAAAAATTTCAAAGAGATCCCCTTCGAGGGCATGCCCGCCGTCAGCATCGAACCTCCTAAAAAGGCCGTCGCTCCCGACGCTCCCGCCGTACCCGTTTCCACTCCCCTCTTAATGCCCGGCGACAACATTATCGAAACCGTCAAAAAATACATCGACGGCGTGGCCAAACCCGGCGACATCGTCGCTCTGGCCGAAAGCCCGGTAGCCATCATGCAGGGCCGACTGGCTTACTGCGAGGACATCAAGCCCCGCTACCTGGCCTGCAGACTCAATAAGTTCTTCGATATGAACTCCTCGCTTTCGTCCGTCTATTCCCTGGAAATGGCCTTCCGCGAGGTAGGTACGGCCCGCATCCTTTACGGAATGTTCCGCGGCCTTCTGGGCAAGCTGATCGGCAAAAAGGGCGAATTCTACCGCGTAACCGGCCGCATGGTAGCCGCTATCGACGACTGCACAGGCACTCTGCCTCCCTTTGACAAGCATGTGGTTCTGGCGCCCGCCTACCCTCTGCAGGTCTGCCAGGCCATTAAGCAGGCCACCGGTCTGGACGTAACCATCGTCGACGCCAATGATTTGGGCAAAGTCGACGTTCTGGCCATAACCGACGAAACCCGCAAAGACGAGGTAGTTGAGGCTCTCAAGCCCAATCCTCAGGGCAACGCCGGCGAGATGACCCCCATTGTGGTCATCCGCGACCGCCGCGCTCCCGTCAAGGTCTCCGACACCCCCGGCTTCAAGCCCGCCGAAGACTAATCTCCGACAATACAGAACGGCTACTGCAGCAGAAAACGTATATGAGCGCCATTGAACTCAAAGGCAAGCCCTTAGCAGACAAAATCAAAGCCGAAACCGGCGCGCTGGTCCGGGAACTGCTCTCAAAGAGCATAGTTCCCAATTTGGCTATTATCGACGCCACTGACGACCCGGCTTCGGCTGATTATGCCCGCATGAAGATGCGCCTGGCTGACGCTCTGGGCGTGAAAGCCCGGCTGCACCGCCTTACCGGCCCTCAGCTCAGGACCAAAGACAGCTTTCTGCAGCTTCTGGAGGAACTGGGCCGCGATCCTCAGGTCCACGCCATTTTTATTGAGCGTCCGCTTCCGAAAAATCTGGATACCGACGACTGGATCTCCCGTCTGCCGGCGTTTAAAGACGTTGAGGGCGAACATCCCGGCAATCTGGGCTATCTGGTTCAGAGCCGTCTGCGTCCGCGTTTCTTCTGCATACCCACCACCGCCCTGGCCTGTCTGGAAATGCTGCGCTATTACAATATAGATATTAAAGGCAAAAACGCCGTCATTATCGGACGCAGCGCCACCGTAGGCAAACCGGTGAGCTGGCTGCTGCTGGAGGCCGACGCCACCGTAACTATCTGCCACTCCAAGACCGAAAATCTGAGCTCCCATACTCAAAACGCCGATATTATCATAACCGCCGCCGGCAAACGCGGCCTGATAACCGCCGATATGGTGAGTTCCCGCTGCACGGTGATCGACGTCGGCCTGACCTATGAAGCCGACGGCTCCGTACACGGCGACGTCGATTACGAAAACGTGCGCCGCAAGGTAAGGGCGCTGACCCCGGCCCGAGGAGGCATAGGTCCGGTGACCACGGCCCTGCTGCTGCGCAACGCCGTTCTGGCCGCCCAAAACAGCGAAGGCTGAAACTGCATCTTTCCGCATGCAAAAAAAGGGCCTGTGAAAAAATGAGAAATCATTTTTTAAAGGCCCTTTTTCTATGCACGCTGTGATACCAGGAACATGTGAAAGCCGTAAAAAGCGCACAATTCCCCCTTACCCCCATAAAACATGTCTTTTGTGAATCTAAGC
>JAFTAM010000120.1 GCA_017458675.1 bacterium | reverse complement strand
GCATAGCCGAGGCTATTGAGAGCGCTAAAGGCGCTTCCGACAGCACGGCCGTAGCTTCCGCTATAGAGTCCGCTTTAGCTATGGAAGGCATGACCGAGACCGGCGACACCGAGGCTATCAACGCTCTGATCAACGAGTACGATCCCAGCTGGCCTTTGGATTGCTCGACCACTCCCTGGTGCGCGGCTTTCGCCAGCAGTGTGCTCAACGAGTACGGAGTGATGGACTTCAGCAACTGCGAGAATACCAACTACTGCCCGAGCCTGCAGTCCTGGGCCGAGGGCGAGGGAACCTGGCGCGTCAACGACGGCAGCTACACTCCCGAAGCGGGCAGCATGGTGCTGTTCAACTGGGACGGCGGCGAAGTTGACCATGTAGGCATTGTGACCGGCTACGATCCCGACACCGATACCCTTTACACGGTCGAAGGCAACACCAGCGACGCCGTTCATCAGCGCAGTTACAGTCCGGCCAGTTCTATGAGCGAAGTAGCCGGCTACATTGAGCCCAACGGACCCAATGCCGGAGCCGCTGACGAAGCCGGAACCGTCAATATGCTCGGCGAGGTAGCTTCCCATATTTCCGAAGTTCTGGAAAGTGTCGGCGGTGTAAACAGCGCTTCTCAAACCGGCATAGCTTCTGCGATTGAGGCGGCCCTGGGTATGGAAGACATGACCGAGACCGGCGACACCGAGGCTATCAACGCTCTGATCAACGAGTACGATCCCAGCTGGCCTTTGGATTGCTCGACTACTCCCTGGTGCGCGGCCTTCGCCAGCAGCATCCTCAACGAGTACGGAGTGATGGACTTCAGCAACTGCGAGAACGCCAACTATTGCCCGAGCCTGCAGTCCTGGGCCGAGGGCGAGGGGACCTGGCGCGTCAACGACGGCAGCTACGCTCCCGAAGCGGGCAGCATGGTGCTGTTCAACTGGGACGGCGGCGATGTTGACCATGTAGGCATTGTGACCGGCTACGATCCCGACACCGATACCCTTTACACAATCGAAGGCAACACCAGCGACGCCGTTCATCAGCGCAGTTACAGTCCGGCCAGCTCTATGAGCGAAGTCGCCGGCTACATTGAGCCCAACGGACCCAATGCAGGAAAGGGCGCCGAGAATGTGGCTGAGGGAGACGCCGCCCGCTTGAACGAGGTCAGCGGCGAAGCCGGCAGCGAGGCCGCAGTTACCGGATTGAGCGACAAGCGTCTGTTTGACCTCGATCAGGGCCAGTACGACGCTATGATTGTGAACGCTGCCGACAAGTACGGCGTCGATCCCAATCTGGTCAAGGCCATGATCAGTCAGGAATCCAGCTTCGACTGCAACGCCACTTCCGGCTGCGGAGCGCAGGGCCTCATGCAGCTCATGCCTGCCACGGCTGAGAGCCTTGGCTGCGCCAATGCTTACGATCCCGAGCAGAATATCGAAGCCGGTACGAAGTATATCAGTCAGATGCTGGACAAATACAACGGCGACGTGAGCCTGGCCCTGGCCGCTTACAATGCCGGTCCCGGCAACGTGGATAAGTACGGCGGCATTCCTCCGTTCACTGAGACTCAGAATTATGTAACCTTGGTATTAGGCTATTACAACGATTACATTTCCTAGTCGGTAAAGCATAGCAGACTTCAGCCGCCTCAGGCAGGCGGCTGAGGCTGCTGAACTTCAGCGTTCTTTGTTAAAGGAGAAAAATTATGGATAAAATTTCCGGTTTGTTGGGAGCTTCCGGTATTTCTGCGCTGTTCGGCGGCTCCGGTGGAGCGGCTGAGGGAGCTTCAATCTCTACCGACGATTTGGTGTCTCTTTCCGGCTCTGAGGCTGTGGAGGCCTTGGGCAATATGGAGGTAGCCTCTTTGGAAGACGAGTCCGCTGAGGGCCTGGCCGCCGACCTTGAGGGCGCCGAGGAAAATAACGGCGCTGCCGCCGAAGAAGCCGCCGGCGACGCGGCCGAAGCCGAAAAGGCCGGAGCCGCTCAGATTACGGCTCAGGCAAAGGCCGAAAAAAATGCCGCCGCTTTAGCCGCCTCCGATACAAAGGTGACTGAGGCCGACGCTAAGGCTGAAGCCGCCCAGGACGATTTGGACAAGGTCATAGCCGAAGGAGAAATCGAGGGCAAAGAGAGCAATACCGAAGAGACCCTGGAGGAGCTCAGCTCTGAGCTGGAGCAGCTGCAGGAGGAGCGGGAAAAGAAGCTCAAAGAGCAGGAGGAACTTGAAGCCAGGCAGGCTCAGCTGGTAGAGGAACTGGCCGAAGCTCAGGCCGACGGCGATCAGGCGAAAATAGACGAGCTGACCGGAGAATTAAATTCCGTCAATCAGAAGCTCAGCGATTTAAAGAACGATTTAAGCGGTATGGATTCGCAGATCGAAGGTCTGCAGAATTCCGTGGAGTCCACCAGAAACCAGCTCCAGCAGGAACAGCAGGCCAGGGCTCAGGCTCAGCAGGACAAAGTTGACGCAGCTCAGGAGGCCCAGCAGAACGCTTCCAATGAAGCGGCTCAGGCCCGCCAGGATCAGCAGAGCGCCGCCCAGGAGGCCGGTCAGGCCAACCAGGCTGCCTCAGAAGCTAATCAGGCTTCTCAAAGCGCTCAGACCAAGGCGGAGCATTCTCAGGCTAAGGCTGATAAGAGCCAGGCGGATTTAGATCAGCTCAGGGCTCAGGCTGAGGCGGCCAGAGCCGATGCGGCCGCCAAGGCTAACGACGCCGCTCAGGCCGACGCAGAGCTGGCGGACGCCCAGGCCGCCTTGGAGAGCGCTCAGCAGGCGACCACGACAGATGAAGAAGGCAACGAAGTCCCTGACGAAGCGGCTATTTCCGCCGCTCAGGCTCAGGTTGACGCCGCTCAGTCCGCCGCCGATCAGGCTCATGCCGCCGCTGACGAGGCCGAAGCCAAGGCTGCGGATTTGGAAAGTCAGGTCAGCGCCGCCGAGGGTCAGGCTCAGCAGGCCGACGCCGCGGCCGCCGATGACGCGGCCAAAGCAGACGATGCCGCTTCTTCAGCCGATGCTGCGGACAGCGCAGCTAAGGATGCGACCGCCGGAGCCAATGCTGCCGACAGCGCCGCCGATAAGGCTGCTAAAACCGAGGACAAAGCCAATACGGCTGCCGACACCGCTCAAAAGAATCAGAATGCGGTCGAAGCCAACAACGCCGCAGGTCAGGCCGCTTCCGAAAATGCCGGAAATCGCTCCGGGAACAGCGGCGGCTCCGGCGGTTCAGGCGGCTCCGGCGGCGGAGGAGGAACCGGCGGCGTGGGCGGCTCCGGAAGAACCGGAGGGAGCAGCGGCGTGAGCGGAACCAATTCTGCCGACTCGACCGGAAAAGCAACAACTCAGGGCGTAACTTCCGCCGGTGATATAGATATTTCCGGATGTTCCGACGCAGAAGTGGCCGCGGCTATCGACGGCTTCCTGCGCGAGCAGGGCTCGGAAGCTCCCGAGGGTACAGGCGCTCTGTTTGTCAAATACGGCAAGGAATACGACGTCGATCCTATGGCGCTTCTTTCCATCGCCGGACAGGAGACGCAGTGGGGCAAGACCGGCATCGGCATCAACGGTTGGATGGGCGTAGGCGCTTATGACAGCGATCCCAACAACGCCACCAGAAATTCCACTTTTGCCGGCGTAGAAAACCAGATTCGCGTCGGAGCTAAAACCTTTGCCAATCTGCGCGAGAAAGGCGGCGCCACTTCCGACGACAATATGGAAACGCAGCTGGCCGCCGTAAATAGGGGAGGCTGGGCCACCGATCAGAACTGGCACAACGGCGTCAACAGCATTTACCACAACAACGTGGCCAATTACATGACCGAGCATCTCAGCGGGTGCAAGATTCAGACCGCCGAGGGCGAGGCCGCCGCTAAGGAGGCTCGCGACAATAAAGCCGCTTCCTCCGGAGACGTCAGTTCGACGCGCCTCTTCAGCAACGATAAAGGTCAGTACGACGGCTTTATTAAGAGCGCTGCCGAACAGTACGGCGTCGATCCCAACCTGGTCAAGGCCATTATCAGTCAGGAATCCAGCTTCGACCCCAACGCAACGTCCGGCTGCGGCGCTCAGGGCCTCATGCAGCTCATGCCTGCTACCGCCAGCAGCTTAGGATGCAGCGACGCTTACGATCCCGAGCAGAACATTCAGGCCGGCACTAAGTATATAAGTCAGATGCTGGAGAAATACAACGGCGACGTCAGTCTGGCCCTGGCCGCATACAACGCCGGCCCCGGCAATGTGGACAAATACGGCGGCGTTCCTCCTTTCTCTGAAACTCAGGACTATGTGGAAAAGGTCACCGGCTACTACAATTCCTATAAAGGCTGATCTTAACAGCCTCTCATAAGCCGCTTTGAAAGCGCCGGCGGAGTTCGGCGCTTCTCAGCGGATTAAGTAGGGCTATAAAGCTTTTTAGAGTATGACTTTCGCTGAAAATAATGTTATTTTTGGCGGAAGTTTTTTTATGCAGATAAGAACAAAGCCGATAAATATAATTTTAATATAAGTACGGAAAAAAAACTCTGAGATATTGGCGCAGAATAGAAGGTTTTTGAGCTTTATTTTGAAGTCCTAATTTTTAATTTGCATTTACTGCAAGCAGTTTTTATGCTAAAGTATTAGCAATATCTTAGAGTGGGGCATACTGTCCTTCCCTCTATAATTTTATTGGTTTCGAGGAGGAACTGATGGATTTGAAAAATTCCTGTCCTCGTTCGCAGAATCGGGGGCGTCGCTGGCTAGGCCTGACTTTGATGGTTTTAGCTATGATGCTCACGATATTGCTGCCCGGCTGCGGCTCATCCGGAAGCACCAGCGGCAATTCTGCAGCGAAGGCGTATCAAGACGTTATCTTCTATTTTAACAATGCTGAGGCAGAGATAGCGGCTAAAGCTATTCCCGACGGAACGTCTACGGTAAGATTTACCGGCACCAACGATAACCGCGAGGTTTTATACGGAGCTGTAAGCAAGCCCTATGCCAACGTCATTACCCTGACTGAAGTTCCCGTTGCCACTACGGGTTTCGTTTTGGAGTATCTGGACGCCAATAAAAATTTAGTCGGTCTTTATTCGGTTAAGCCCTTAAATATGTCTCCCTACCACGAGAAGGAAGTCTATATTAACGAGTATCCCGATATTACTGAAACTCTCAGCAGCATCACCGTTACTCCCGATACTATTACCGATTTAGCGGTAGGCTACGATGAAACTCTTGCTGCCGTAGCTTTATTTACCGACGGTCAGATTCTGGACGTAACCAAATATATGAGCTTCGTAAGCTCCGACGAGAGCGTCGCCTCCGTCAAGGACGCCGTCGTAACCGCCATCGCCGGCGGCAGCGCCGTTATTTCCGGCTCTATGCTCGGCATGGCCGCCAACGATGTCAACGTCACCGTCAACGGCGGCGTTGTGGCCACCTCTCTGACTCTGTCTGCCGAAAGCATGAACATCCCCGCCGATCACAGCCGCACTCTGCAGGCTATCGTTCATTTCAACAACGATACCAGCAAAGTCATCAGCGACGGCGTTTGGACCGCCGAGCCTGCCAGCGGCATAGTCGAGCTGAAGCCTAACGGCAAGGTCTGCGAAGTCGCCGCTGTCGGCGAAGTCGGCAAGACTGCGACCGTCACCGCTACCACCGCCGACGGCGCTTTGAGCGCTTCCTGCAAAGTTACTGTTATTGACGGCACCTTAAAGAGCCTGGTCATCGAAAGAACCGACGAGCCCTATGAGGATTTGACCGAAAACCAGATCTACAGCTACGGCGACGGCAGCACGGCTCAGTTTAAGGCCACCGCTACCTATACCGACGGTACCGAAGAGGATTCTACCGCTTTTGTAACCTGGACTTCAGACAATACCTCCGCCGCTAAATTCAGCGAAACCGAGGCCGGTCTGCTGCAGGGCGTCAAAGAGGACCTTACTACCAATGTTACCGCTACTCTTGACGAATCTACCAGTAATTCTATTGAGATAGAGACCGTTTATCCCGGTATTGTAGAGCTTCAGTTTACCGTTGAAGCCGATCGCATCCTTATTTATAAGGGCGGCGCCTACAATGTTAAGGTCAACGGCATTTATGCCAACGGCAAGGTCGCTGACGTTACCACCGACGCCGAGACGCAGTATGATTTCTGCCTTACCAACGGCACGGTTTCTAAGTCTTTTGTTACTATTTCTAAAGACACCGACCGCAAGGTCGCGGTCATTACCGGCAATGAGGTAACCAACGGCGGTTATCTGCGCGTCACCCGCACCGATGCTCCCAGCGTTTCTGTTACCAGAAACCTTGTAGTCGTAAATGATACGTACAAAGCTATCACCGTTAAGATGCGCGACAATGTCGGCAAGACATGGAGCTTTGACGTAACTGAGGATATGAACGAGATCCGCGTGCCCTTCGGTCGCAAATATACCTTCGCCATTGAAGGAGAAACCTACGGCGGCGAGTCCGGCGATATTACCGGCAACTGCACCTTCTATGACAGTTATGCCAGTTCGGAATATACCTCTCCTAAGCAGGAGGCGCCCATTTGCTTAGACGGCAAAACTCAGGATTTGGGATTCCAGAGCGTCACTCCCAGCGTGTCGTCATATCTTTATGAGTATAATCTTAAAGCTAATGCCTTTGACAACACGGCTGAGCCTCAATATGTTTGGGAAGACGATTCTGACACAGCCTTGCCTACTAAGTATATTAGATATACTGAGAACGAAGGAGCTGTAGAGGAGGAATTCATTCTTCCTAACGGTGAGAACGTCATTCACGTTATTGACAATCAGGGCGAAGAAGTCTTTTCCATTAAGATGATTCTCTGCCGTCCCGCGGTAGATAAATACTGCTTTGTAAACTGGTATAAAGATGTCAATGACAGGAACGTTCATCGCGGCAGTCAATTCCAGCCTAGCTTCTATGCCGAAAGATCCAATGATGCCGGTTTGAGCAGAAGCGACTTAGTACATCAGACTAACGGTTATGATGCCATTCATAGAATTAATGCGGACAATATGACCGTAGACGTCGATATCTATAACAAGATCAGCTTCATGAAGAAGATTGAAGCTGCCGGCGACGCTATGAAGTGTCAGAACTACACCTGCAAAAAGCCCTTCGGCACTACCGAGGATATTAAATTCTACGACAGCGCTTCCGAAGAGGACAAAGGCTACGGTAAAACGCTTTTGGACGGCAGCTGGCAGTCCTACAACGCCGACGCCGATATGACTATAACCTTATGCCCGCCTACCATTATCAGCTACGATGTAGAGGTAGCCGATCTTGACGGCAATCCTCTCAGCAAGAATGAAAAGGGAGAATATGTCTTAGAGGCTGACAGCTATTTCACTTTCAAGCTGATCAACGCAAAACTCTCTGACGACGATCCCTTCACCGGCGATCCCAAGAGAACCATAGTGACTCGTTCGCGCGCTGAGGCAATGGCTGATGACAAGGGCTCGCACCTTATAATCGAAACTTTGCCTGAGGATACCAAGCCCTATCAGTTCCACGTTTTGACTAACGATATCGGTTACGGCAGCTATGCCATTCTGACTCCTTCCAAGGACTTATACTGCCAGGGCAAGGCGGTTAAGATCGTTATTCGCTCTAAAGCTAAAAGCTAAGCGTTAAGTTCGGCTTTAAGCCATAAGGGCAATATAAAAGCTGCTGCGTTGGAATTCTTCCGATGCGGCAGTTTTTTTATCTGCTGAACAAAAGTTTTTTAAGCGTTCAGATTTAAAAGGTCTGCCGATACATAAAAAATCCCCCGGATGAAAAACAGTTCTGTATTTTCTGTTCCGGGGGATTATTATTTAAAGCTGATTCAGCTTATCTTATTTGTTCAGAGCCTGGTAGACGGCTACGGCCACGGCTACGGTGGCGCCGACCATGGGGTTGTTGCCCATGCCCAGGAAGCCCATCATTTCAACGTGGGCGGGCACGGAGCTGGAACCGGCGAACTGAGCGTCGGAATGCATGCGGCCCATGGTGTCGGTCATGCCGTAGGAGGCGGGGCCGGCGGCCATGTTGTCGGGATGCAGGGTGCGGCCGGTGCCGCCGCCGGAGGCGACGGAGAAGTACTTCTTGCCCTGCTCGATGCACTCTTTCTTATAAGTGCCGGCTACGGGATGCTGGAAGCGGGTGGGGTTGGTGGAGTTTCCGGTGATGGAAACGTCGACGCCTTCCAGGTGCATAATGGCCACGCCCTCGCGGACGTCGTCGGCGCCGTAGCAGCGCACGTTGGCGCGCTCGCCCTTGGAGTAGGCGATCTCTTTGACCACGCTGACCTTGCCGGTATAGTAGTCAAACTGGGTCTGCACGTAAGTGAAGCCGTTGATGCGGGAAATGATCTGGGCGGCGTCTTTGCCCAAGCCGTTCAGAATGACGCGCAGGGGCTTCTTGCGGGCTTTGTTGGCGTTCTTGACGATACCGATGGCGCCTTCGGCGGCGGCGAAGGATTCGTGGCCGGCCAGGAAGGCGAAGCATTCGGTCTCATCGCTTAAAAGCATAGCGCCCAGGTTGCCGTGGCCCAAGCCGACCTTGCGGTCGTCGGCTACCGAGCCGGGGATGCAGAAGGCCTGCAGACCGATGCCGATGGCCTTGGCGGCCTCGGCGGCGCTCTTGACGCCTTTCTTAATGGCGATAGCCGCGCCTACTGTGTAAGCCCAGCAGGCGTTTTCAAAAGCGATGGGCTGGACGGAACGCACGGTCTCGTAAGGATCGATGCCGTGATCGGCGCAGATCTGTTTGGCTTCTTCGATGCTGCCGATGCCGTACTCGGCCAGAACAGCGTTAATTTTGTCTATGCGGCGTTCGTAACTTTCAAATAATGACATGGCACTCTCTCCCTATTCGTTGCGGGGGTCAATATACTTGACCGCTTCGGCAAAGCGACCGTAAGTACCGGTAGCATTTTTCATGGCTTCGGCAGGTTCGGTACCTTTTTTAATGGCAGCCATCATCTTGCCTACGTGAACGAACTCATAGCCGATAATCTGATTCTCGGCGTCGAGAGCGAGACGGGTGATATAGCCTTCGGCCAGCTCCAGATAGCGGCTGCCCTTGACTTTGGTTCCGTAAGTGGTGCCCACCTGGCTGCGCAGGCCTTTGCCTAAGTCCTCGAGACCGGCGCCGATAGGCAGACCGTTCTCAGAGAAGGCGGTCTGGGTGCGTCCGTAAACGATCTGCAGGAAGAGCTCGCGCATGGCCACGTTGATGGCGTCGCAGACCAGGTCGGTATTCAAAGCTTCGAGCAGGGTTTTGCCGGGAAGAATTTCCGAGGCCATAGCGGCGGAATGGGTCATGCCGCTGCAGCCGATGGTCTCTACCAGAGCTTCTTCAATGATGCCGTCTTTGACGTTTAAGGTCAGCTTGCAGGCGCCCTGCTGGGGTGCGCAGTAGCCGATACCGTGGGTCAAACCGCTGATTTCGCGTATCTCTTTGACCTGTACCCATTTGCCCTCTTCGGGAATGGGGGCCGGACCGTGATATGCGCCCTTGGCGACGGGGCACATGTGAGATACTTCAGTTGAGTAAATCATGTGTTACTCCTTACCTAAAATAGCATTGACATTTACCGGGGGAAACCTGGCGTTTTCTCGGTTCCGCGGCTGACCGTCTTTTGCAGTTCAGTCTCCGCGAGCGTTATCTTCGGGTGTGTCTCCCCCTGGAAAAGTTTATCTTTAAAAACGAAAAATACGAAAAGATAACGCCTGCGCCCTTCTTTAAAACTAAAATTTATACCTTCACTTTTCAGGCCTTTTATAAGCTGTCCGCCGCCGTTTCTTTTCAGTATATTCCGCATTTTCTTTCCGTCCGCCGCTGTCCCTTACCATCCTGGCCCTTGCACTTGTCATCCTGGGCTTTTCCCTTGTCATTCTGAGCGAAGAATCTTTATAACATGTTTTGCATGTTTTCGCTATGTCGGTTTTCTTTGCCGTTACCGCTCCGCGCTCGCTTACGCTCGAATCTCCGCGTACACGTCAAAGAAAACCTTTATTAAGCGTGTATGCTGAAAGCCAGTTTTTGCTTAGCCTGTTTGCGCTGTTCGGTTTTGTTCTGCACTTCGCTCCGCGCTCGCCGCATCCGGAGCTCGGACGCTCGCTTCAGAGCAAAACAAAACCTGTGTAAAGCGTGTATGCTGAAAGCTTGTTTTTGCTTAACTTACCGACAATGTATGCAGCAGGCATGATTTCGTTCGGTATGTTAATCTCTTTAAAAATGCCGGCCCCTTGGGCTGATTCATATTGACAGCCGTTTATACCGCTTGCAAAAAACTGAATTGAATATGTTTTATCCATTGACTAACCGTTTAATAAATTGTATTATTTCCAGGATTGTCTTTAATTAAATGTTTAGTCAATAACTTTCGTTTTAAAAATATTACAATGGGAGGAACACCTTCAGTCTCTTTTGCGGGACGGAAACGTTTGTATATATGGATAAGCATAATTCTAAGTTTCGTTTTCCTGTAAGCTTATGCCTAACCGCAGCGGTTTTGGCTTCCGGGGCGATCGCCTGCAGCTCCGATGAAGAAGAGGTAACTTATCAGAGGCCGGCGACGGTGGTCGAGCTGGGGCTTTCCAAACAGGGCTCTATTATTGAGGAAACCTCGATTTCCGGACATCTGGAAGCCATAGATAAGGCTCAGGTTCTGTCGCGAGTGGCCGGCAGAGTGGAGAGCGTCTATGTGCGCGCCGGCGATAAGGTAACTAAGGGACAGGTGCTGGCAGATCTGGACGCCACCTCTCAGAAGACCAAGGTCGAGGCTGCTCAGGCGTCTCTGGCGCAGGCGGAAGCCGGCCTGATTCAGGCTCAGGCCAATTACAACGCCGCTCAGACTAAGGTCGAACAGGCCAGAGAGAGCATGGGTATGACCGATGTATCTTCCTCTCTTTCCGTACAGCAGGCCAAACTGGCTTTAAGTCAGGCTAAGGCGGCCGAGGCCAGCGCTCAGGCAGACTATAACGACGCCCTTTTAAATAAAAACCGCCAGGTCGATTTATACAGCAAGGGAGCGGTTTCCAGTTATTCCAAAGAGCAGGCTGAGCTCAGGGAGATTACCAGCGGCGCTAAGCTGCAATCGGCCAAGGAGGGCGTGGCCAACGCACAGGAAGCGGTGCGTCTGGCGGAAAACGCCCAGCGTCAGGTCAATATTCTCCATGGCGACGTCAAGAACAGCCGGGCGGCCGTAAGTCAGGCGGCGGCGGCCGTTGAGCAGGCTAAGGCCGGCGTACAGGCCGCCAGAGCTTCTTTGGAAGCGGCCAAAGTTGATTTGAAGGATATGACCATCACTTCTCCCATTGACGGCGTAGTCGTTAAACGCAACGTCGAGCCCGGCCAGTCGCTGGGCGCCAACGGAGGAGCGACGCTGTTCAGCATAGTCGACAACAGCGTTTTGGAGATGATCGCTCCCATTGATGAAAAATACCGAGCTTACGTTAAGCCTGGCACGGTTCTGAACATTAAAACCTCTATCAATCCCGAAGGCACGAAAGCTTCGGTGGTCGACGTAGTTCCCGAGGCCGATCCTCAGAGTCACAGCGTCAAAGTGCGCCTGAAGATTCCTAACGATAACGGCATGCTGGTGGAGGGCGCCTATACGGAGGCGATTCTGCCTATTCAGGAGCTCAAGGGAGTTGTCGTACCCCGTACTGCCGTCAATGAATCTGTCGATCAGGTTTATGTCATGTCCTTTGAAGGCGACGGCCGGGAGGGCAAGGCCAAAAAGCATTTGGTTACTATGATTTACGCCAATCCCGACGAGGCTTTGGTGAAGGGCGTGGACCCTAATTTAAAGGTTATCATTTCCGGAGCTTTGGATATAAGCGAAGGCGAAAAGGTGCAGACTGAAGACAAAACTGCAGAGGCTGCCGGGAACAGCGATAAAACTTCTGATAACGGAGAAAATTAAACGTGAGCATTTGGGATTTTTGTATTAAACGTCCTGTCTTTACGACGGTTTTAATGCTCAGTTTGGTTCTGGTCGGAATCATGGGCTACAGCCGCATGGGCGTAGACCTAATGCCCGACTTCGATGTTCCTGTGGCCAGCGTTACCGTCACCTATGTCGGCGCGGACCCTGAAGTTATCGACCAAGACGTTACCGATACCATTGAAGAGCAAGTCGGTACTCTGGAAGGCATTAAAAGTATAAACAGCTCTTCTTATGAAGGCTATGCTTCAATTGTAATTGAGTTTGAACTAAGCCGAAATATCGACGTGGCTACTCAGGAAGTGCGCGATAAAGTATCTCTGGCCAAGCGCGATCTGCCTACCGGCATTGAAGAGCCTATAGTGCAGAAGGTCGACCCGGATTCTTCGCCTATTCTTTATCTGAGCTTATACGGCGATGTGCCCTATCAGCGCCTCTCTCAGCTGGCTGACGACGTTTTGAAAGATCGTATTCAAAACGTCAACGGCGTCGGCAGCGTGCAGCTTTACGGTTTCCGCGAACGCAATGTCCGCATTTGGCTTAACGCGCAGGCTTTGGAAAAATACGAAATCGGTCCCGCCGATGTTGCGGCAGCTTTGAACGCCTGGCACGTGGAGCTGCCCGGAGGCCGCGTAGAGACGGACCGGCGCGAAGCTACTATTAAGATGAAGGGCGAATACAGCGATGTAGAAGACCTGAAAACTATGGCGGTAGCCTGGCGCGGCGGAGCTCCCATTCGCCTGAAGGATATTGCCAGAGTGGAGGACGGCGAGGAGGACAGCCGTACCGAAGCCCGTTTTGAGGGCAAGCCTTGTATTACGTTAGCGGTAGTAAAACAGAGCGGCGCTAATACGGTGGGCATCTGCAGCGAAGTCATAGAAAAAATCCCCGAATTTAAGACCTATCTTCCGGAGAGCACCGATATTACGGTCACTTACGATACCTCCGAATTTATTAAAAATTCCGTAGAGGGCGTACGCGACGACATGCTCCTGGGCGGTCTGTTTACGGTTATCGTCGTCTATCTGTTCCTGCGCAACGTTAAAATGACGATGGTCAGTATTATGTCCATACCTATTTCGCTGGTCGGCTGCTTCGGATTCATGTACTTCATGGATTTCACCATCAACCAGATCACGATGCTGGCCATGTCGCTGGCGGTAGGTATGGTAATTGACGATACCATCGTGGTTTCTGAAAACATCTTCCGTCAGGTGGAGGAGGGCGCCGATCCTGAAGAAGCCTCCAGCCGAGGCACCAAAGAGGTTGCTTTCGCCGTATTGGCCAGTACCTTGACGGTAGCCGCCATCTTCCTGCCGATTGCCTTTATGGGCGGCGTTATCGGACGTATTTTCTATCAGTTCGGCATCAGCATCGGTATTGCTATTTCCCTTTCCTATGTAGTATCTATTACCATGACGCCCATGCTCTGCGCCAGCTGGCTGAACCGTGAAAACAGCGACAATTTCTTTACCAGAGCGGTGGGCAATTTCTTGCAGTGGATGGATGCGGTTTACAGGCATTTCCTGGAGATCGTCCTCAAAAACCGCTTTACCCGCGTGATGGCTATAGTCTTCGCTTTCGCCTGTTTCGGAGTGGCGATCTATTTGGTCCGCTTTGTGGGAAGCGAGTTCTCTCCCAATGCGGATGAAAGCGCTTTTATGGTCTCTGTCAAGACTCCGGTAGGCACTTCGCTGACTTTGACCGACCAAAGGGTAAAAACGGCGGCGGCGATTGTGCGAAAGTGGCCTGAGGTTACGACCATCATGGAAATGGTAGGTAATCCCAGAACCAGCCTGGTCAATGAGGGAACGCTTATGGTTAAGCTTAAGCCCCGCAAGCAGCGCAGCAAAACGCAGGAGCAGATCATGTCCGAGATGCGCGCCGAGCTGACCAAAATCCCCGGAAGTACGGTTATTCCCTCTTATTTCCCCAAGATGAGCGGTCAGGGCGGCAAGTCAAGCGACGTAACCTTTACCCTGAGCGGTCCGGATCTCGATACTCTGCAGGAAATCACGGGCAAGATTGACAGCCTGATCAAATCAAATCCCAATCTGCGCGACGCCGACAACGATCTGGAGCTTACCAAGCCGCAGATCTACGTCTATCCCAAGCGCGACGCGGCCGCCGACGTCAGCTTGACCACATCGGCGATTACGACCGCTCTGCAGCTGATGATGGGCGGCGTCGATTCCGCTAAATTCAAAATCGGCTCTAAGCGTTACGATGTGCGTATTAAAGCTGAAGACGATTACCGTACCAGCGCGGCGGCCGTAGGCAATATCGTTATCCGCACCGGCGCCGGCAAGAGCGTGAAGATTCGCGAGGTCGCCGATATTTCGGAAGGTATCGGTCCTAACATTATTAAGCGCTACGATCGTATGCGCGCCGTTACCATTACCTGCAACGTGGTGCCCGGCAAGATTACCTCGGGCGACGCTCAGGACTGGCTGGAAAAAGAAGTCAATAAAATGTTGGCCAAATACCCAGGCTATCATATTCAGGCTACCGGTATGAGTAAGGTTCAGCGTGAATCTATGGGCTATATGCTGTTTGCTAT
>JAFTAM010000014.1 GCA_017458675.1 bacterium | reverse complement strand
GTAGACTCCTTTCAATATGAATTTATGGTAGGATAAATCCAACTTAAAAACCATATTTTTTTTGTCCGAATTTATGGGTTCATTATAAAATGACGATGCTTTCCCGAAGAAGGAACTGTACTTCAATTTGCGGAGTCAGCGTGAGTCGGAAGATGACGATATAACTTTTGAGTTTGATTTCTTGACCACAGACGCTGCGTTAACGCCAAAGCCCGACAAACTGTGGTATCGAGTCAAGAATATTCTTAAATATAGTTCTCAGACAGATGTCATGACAAAAATTGTCAATGCACGTGGATGGAATACGGATACTGTTGTTATGAATAATATCTTATTGCTTCACGAACAACTTGTGACAAAAGAACTGATTAATTATTTTGAGGTCGAAGCGGATTCAATTGACAGCGTCCTTGACATTTTCGTTCGTGTAAACTCAGGTGGTACTGTGCTGTCAAAGAGCGACCTCCTTTTCTCGACTGTTGTTTCCATTTGGGATAAAGCCAGGGACGAGATAGATGAACTGCTAACAAGCATCAATCGCAAAGGCGAAGGTTTCCGCTTCTCGAGTGATTTTATAATGAGAAGCTGCCTGTACATCACCAATTTATCCACCACTCTCAAGGTTGAAGCATTCCGAAAAAAAAGTGTGCTTGATATTAAGAGCCGCTGGCAAGAAATCAAAAAGGCAATAACTGAAACAGTTGAGCTTCTCTGTGATTTCGGGTTCAGTGCAGAAAACTTGACATCCTATGTTGCAGCGATGCCTATTGTGTATTACCGTTTCAATGGAGGGACATTTGAGGGGCAGGCTCGTCGTGAATTGCAAAAATACATTGTAGTAGCCCAATTGAAGCAGATATTCGGTGCATCGAATAATTCGGCTCTACAGAGCATCAGAGAAATCTTGAAGACCATCCCTGGGAAACCGTTTGCATTGTGTTCCCTTCAGAAGATTCGTTTTTCTGGTGACAGATACCTCCGTTACACCCCAGAAGAAATTGACGCGCTGTTTGATAGGGAAATCGGAGCTTATACCTTTATGGTTCTTTCGCTTCTGTATCCGAATCTTAAATATAGCCAGAAAGGATTTCACCAGGACCATATGCATCCCTATGCTGGATTTACAGAAGATAAACTATCGAAAATTGTCCTGACAGATGGATCTCCCCTTGAAAAAGACAAAATAGCCGAATGGCAGCGGCGCAGGAACACATTGGCCAATCTTCAGTTGCTTGAAGGTCGAGAAAACGAGTATAAGAATAAAACCCCGCTTTCCGACTGGTTAAAAATCCCTGGCAATTCGGAAAACGCGAAGTATCTGCCTAAAGGCATTTCTTACAACCTTGAGAATTTTGAGGAGTTCATGTTGAAACGGCAACAGTTGATGACTGCTGAACTCAATTCGCTTTTGCTTTGACATATGAGTGTAATCAACTCGTTGGCATAATGTATTATTCAGAATGTAGAAGGTGATCCACGTTGCCAAAAAAGAAACACACAGAAATAACCATTCGCTCCGCCGCCGCGGAGTATCTCACCTATGTGGCCGCGACCGGCGATTCGCCGGAGAGCTATGAGATGCGGTATGAGAACGAGAATATCTGGCTCACCCAACGGATGATGGCGGAGTTGTACGATGTTGATGTGAGGACGATAAGCGACCATCTGAAAAAAATATACGCAGACGGCGAACTGCAGGAAGATGCAACTATCCGAAAATACCGGATAGTTCAAACCGAAGGCAGCCGTCAGGTGTCGCGCGAGGTCAACCATTACAATCTGCAAATGATTATCGCGGTGGGCTTCAAGGTTGGCAATCCCCGCGCCGTTCAGTTCCGCAAGTGGGCGGGGCAGCTCGTTAAGGACTACACCATCCAAGGCTGGGTCATGGACAAGGAGCGCCTCATCAAGGGGCACATGTTTACCGACGAATACTTTGAGCGCCAGCTTCAGAATATCCGCGAGATCAGGATGTCCGAGCGGAAGTTCTATCAGAAAGTGACCGACCTCTATGCCACTGCCTTTGATTACGACAAGAACGCCAGAACGACACAGCTTTTCTTCCAGACGGTGCAGAACAAGCTGCATTACGCCGTCCATCGCCATACCGCAGCGGAGCTGATTATGGAGCGCGCCGACGCAGACAAGGAGCATATGGGGCTGACAACCTGGGAGGCGGCTCCCAGCGGGAAAATCGTGAAAGCGGACGTGAGTATCGCGAAAAACTATCTCTCAGAAACGGAACTGTCCTATCTGGAGCGAATAGTTTCCCTCTATCTGGACTATGCAGAGCTTCAAGCGGAGCGAAAAATCCCCATGAGTATGGAGGACTGGGCGCAGCGGCTGGACGGATTTTTGGAGTTCAACGGGAATGAACTTCTCACCGGCCCGGGCAAAATCAGCGCCGAGGAAGCCAAGCTGTACGCCGAGAGCGAATATGAGAAATATCGCATTGTGCAGGACAGGCTGTTTGAAAGCGATTTTGACCGCTTTCTCCAGCTTGAGGGAGAAGTAAGTTCTGCCAATGAGGAATAAACTCAAAACATACACTATCGCCCCGTTCTTCGATGGAGAGCAGGACAGTCAGCTCATTCAGGGCGATTGTTTAGGCGGTTGCAGTTGAGAATGGCGAGGTCGTTTTATCCTCAGATTCTCAATAAGTGCATATCAGTGCGCAATCCGTTAGTTAAAAGTAGTAAATTGGTAGTATAATCGGTGCTGATAACATGTGCAAGTGCTTGTTTTCAAGGCTTCACTTGATTTTTGTTGAATGTTGTTGTAACAATATAATCTTGCAGACAGCAATGTCGTAAAGTTAAGAAAGCTCCTATTTCTTAACTCCCGAAAATGTATATATCAGATAAGTTAAAAAGAGTCCTCTCAACCTTTCTCTTCATAACCCCTTTGTATATAAACAATCCCTCCATAAAAAACAACCTCCGCTTTTTCCTAAAGAAAGGAGGTTGTTCTATTTTTGGAAGGATATTGCTTAACTTACCGACATTGGCTTTTCTGAAAAGCGATTGCTCTCTTTTGACCGTATGCCGTTTAACCTAATCGGCTGCGCTCAGACGCCGGCCCTGTCAGCAGGTTTCCGCTGGCTCGCTTTTCTTGCGGAAGCGCTCCCGGATGTCGATACCGCACTTGACGCAGCGCGTGATGAGCTTCACGGACAGCCAGACCAGAACGACGCAAAGCATGAAACCGATGATCGGCAGCAGAATGCCCAGCAAGCTTCCCAGAACCGAGGCGGCGTCTTCGAGAAATGAAGCGGTTGTACGCCCGAAGGGGATGACAGACACCAAGGCTCTGGCCGAGGCCTTGCCGGCGCAGACGGTCAGTGCGGTACCGCCGCCGATAATTCCCGCAATGGCCATGACGGTGGGATCGGAATTCGTAATGACCGCTGAGCCCAGTACAATGCCAGCGGCGGGACGGATGAAAGCGCCGGCGGCATCGAGGAAGTGATCCAGCCAGGGAATTTTGTCGCCGGCCAGCTCCAGCACGGTGGCGGCGCTGCAGGCCCAGATGAACTTCGTGCTCGATAAAAAGGCCATTTTCTCATTAAGGGAGATAACGTCAAAATGGCTCAGCAGCGATACGATGAACAGAGGAATCCAGGCTCTGAGTCCGGCGCAGGCTGACAGTCCGAAGCCCATAGCCAGGGGAATTATATAACACTTTACGATCTCGGTATCCATAATCATATTGTATTGTATGGCATTGTATTGTCAAGTTTAATTATGTCCGGGGTTAGCAAAATGCCCGTTTTTTTAACATTGGAATAATTCGCCGCTTTTATAGCCATTTTTTTTGTTTTAGGCACAGTAATGCTTATATATCCCAATTTTTGGACAGGATTTTTCCGGCTAATGCAGAATTGCCGGATATAAAGAGATAAACAAATTTCTTCCTGAGCCGCATCGCCGCAAACCGGCAATGCGTTTAAACTCAGACAGAATGCTGCATCATTTAATCAGACAATAATTATCTGTGCTTTGGACAGTGAAATTGCTGTCCGTATTTAGAGATTGAGGTGAAATATGGAAAACACTGAAAACAGCAAAAACGCCGGCGTCGCTTTGACCGTCGATTTCAGCGACAAAAAGAGCCTGGAGAGCTTAAACAGCCTCGGCGAGGAGCTTGTCAGCGCAGTAATCGCGGACGGAACCGAAGAAATAGGCAATCTGGCTTTTAACGGATGCAAAAAGTTAGAGCGCGTCGTCATTCCCGACAGCGTTAAAATCATAGGCGGGGGCGCTTTTACCGGCTGCGAGAGCTTAAAGAGCGTCGCTTTGCCCGACGGCGTGGAATCCCTGGGCCGCATCGCTTTCCGCGACTGTACGCATTTGAAGGAGATAGCTTTCCCTAAAGGATTGAAGGTAATTCACGCGCAGGCCTTTTACGGCTGCACTAATCTGGAGAATGTCACATTGCCCGAGGGTTTGGAAGTGATCGGTTCGGAGGCCTTTTCCTTCTGTACCGAGCTGAAGCATATCAACATTCCCGACAGCGTTAAGGAGCTTTCAGTCAACGCTCTTTCGGACTGCTTCAGCCTGCAGAGCGTCGATTTCCGCGGTCAGCGCTATACCGACAAGGACGCTTTCAATAAGGTGGTTTTGGCCAGCGGCATTGTCGTCGTTAAGGTTTGGGACAACGAGTTTTAATCTGCTGTAAAAATGCCGGCCGACGGCGGTGCGGATCGTCCCGGTACGCCCGCCGTTAGTTAAGCGGCTAAAAGCGTTATATATTTGTCCTCCCGAGCCTTCGGCGAAAGCTCCTGCCTTGAGGGAAAACACCGAAACTTTCGAGAAATAAGCGAAATTCTTCATCAGTATCGGAGGCCCGCTTTGTTCGGAAAGAGTTTAGTGTTCATGACGGCTGCAGCGGCGGCAGCAGTTATTTGTTTTAACTCGGCGCTTTCTGCCGAGGAAAAGAAGCTCCCTGAGTTTCATACCGCAGAATGTCGTGAAAGCTCTGAAACGAAAAAAGGCGCTCAGGAATTTAATCACGCGCTGGACCATCCGCACAGCAGGTATTATGTCATAAACGATTATTACAATATGGAAAGCGGGAACGGCCTGCATATTATTTCTCATTTCGCCAGCTATCAGCAGGGGACGGAATATACTTGCGGCTGCGCGGCGGCCATAACGGTGCTGAACCGCTTCGGAATACACAAATACAGCGAAGCCGAGCTTATCGGGCTTATAAATGTCGATCCTCAAAAGGGAACCTCTGTCGAAGGATTGGCGAACTTTTTCAAAAGCATCGGTTTTGAGGTGGATTATCATGCCGACACGAAGCCCCGCTTTGAGACAATAGAGAGCTGTGAAGAATATCTCATTGACAAAATTGACAGAGGCATTCCCGTCATGGTCGATTGGCTGGATTGGGCCGGCCATTGGCAGGTCGTTATCGGCATAGACACCTGCGGATCGGAAAGCCCTTATGACGACGTTCTGATCCTGGCCGATCCCTATGACGTCACCGACCATTGCCAGGACGGCTACTACATTTATCCTTACGGCCGCTTTTTCGATATGTGGCGGGAAGGAAAGTGCGCCGATAAACAGGTTCCCTATGAGCAGCCCTTCGTCGTCGCCTATCCTAAGAATTTGCAGAAATGATTATAGTGCAGACAATAAATCTTTCTGCGCTTATTCGGCTGAATTAAAGAAATAACAAACGCTGGCGCCTGCGCCCTTCCGCTGTCTCCGGGGCGCTTTGCCGCGGCTTTCTGCCGGATTTTATTTAGAATTATTATCCGCTTTTTTAGTCAAAAACGCTTATAACCTTATATAATATTTTTATATGCCTCAATAATGTCGCAGGACTTTTCGCTTAAAAATAGAATAAACATGCGAAAACACATCAATGCCTTGCACAGCAAGCGGCATTTAACCTAAAGTTAAAAACAGACTTCCCGATACATACATAAGCAATAATTACGCGACCTGTTATTCACTGTTTTGAGATTTAATCCGCAGCTTTATTTATGCCCGAAATGCCTTTATCGGAGGGAAAAATATGTCAGAAGCAGATTGCCGAAATCTGAGGACGGCCTATTTGTAGCCTACAGGGCCGATCAAGACGACGCCTATGAGGAACGCGAAGATTTGACTGCAGCGGTTATCGCCGAGGGGACGAAGCGCGTAGGATACGGAGCTTTCTACAAATGCAGCAATTTGAGAAATATTGGCGTTCCCCAAACGGTTGATTATATAGACGGTTATGCTTTTGCTTACTGCGAATCTTTAATGAGCGTGAAGCTTCCCGACGGACTTATAGGTATAGGCGAAGGAGCGTTCAAAGGCTGCGGTTCTTTGGAGGACGTCGCTGTCCCCGATGGTTGTTTAATGCTTGGCAGCGATGCCTTTTCCGGATGCAGCGCCTTAAAGAGCGCGAAGCTTCCATAAATTCTGGTAAAAATAGGCTGGGGAGCTTTTGAAAACTGCCGCTCTTTGGAATGTGCCGCAGTTCCCGAACATGTAGGCGTGATTGAGCCTTATGCTTTCAGCGGCTGCCGCTCTTAAAAAAGCGCCGCTATGCCGGAGGGCGTCGTGACAATCGCAAATAACGCCTTTGCCGGCTGCAGCGCTTTGGAGTGTGTGAACATCCCTTCAGGCGCGCGGGAAATAGGGCACGGCGCGTTTAAGCGCTGCGCCGCGCTGAAGATTGTTCATATTCCCGAGGGCGTGACTGAAATAAACGATGGCGTTTTTAGCGGCTGCGAGGCGTTGAAAAAGGCTGTTCTGCCCGAAAGCCTGCGCAGGATAGGCGACGGCGCTTTCAGAGGCTGCGGCGCTCTGAGGAAGGTCTCTTTTCCCGAAGGTCTGCGGCAAATCGGCGTCAAGGCCTTCAGAGGCTGCGTCAATCTGCGCAGCCTAAGGCTCGGCGGCATAAAGACGCTCGGTCCGAAGGCCTTTGCCGGCTGCAGATCCCTGGAGAAGGTCTTTCTCGGCGATAGCCTTGAGGCCGTCTGCGATAATGCTTTTTCGGGCTGCGTCAGTTTAAAGCGCATAACCTGGCGGGGCAGGGTCTATGACAGCGCAGATGAGTTTATCAGGGCTAAGCGCGAGCTTCTCGATTCGCGCTTAAACGCCGGCAGAGCCTCCGAGGACGGCGCTTATAAGGACTGTACCTCTTTAATACGCGCGGTTGTTCCCGACGGCGTTAAGCGTATCGGCAAAGAGGCTTTTAAGAACTGCAGGAACTTGCGGAGCGTATTTATTCCTGAAGGCGTGGTCGAAATCGGCAAACATGCCTTTGATGGCTGCCGCCGCTTGAGCAAGGTTGTGCTTCCCGACGGTTTAGTTAAAATTGACGTCGGGGCTTTTTCAGGCTGCAGCAGTTTGACAGAAATAAAAATTCCTGACAGTACGGCTGAAATAGAAGGCTTTGCTTTTTATAAATGCGCCGGTTTGGCAAAAGCCGTTTTGCCGGGCGGCTTAGCGAAAATAGAAGAATTTCTGTTTGATGACTGCGTCGGCTTAAAAGAGATAGAAATTCCTGACGGCGTTGCTGAAATCGGCGAAATGGCTTTTCATGGCTGCCGCGATTTGGCGGAGATAGTCTTTCCGCGTAACCTTTTGAAAATCGGCGATCGCGCTTTTGCCGGCTGCAGAAGTCTGCGGGAGGCGATAATTCCCGAGAGCTCAAAGCGCATCGAGAGCGGGGCCTTTGAGGGATGCGAGGGCTTGGAAAGAGTCGTATTGCCCGACGGACTCGATATTCGGAATAATGACATCTTTTCGGGCTGTTCCAATTTGAAAAGCATAGTGTGGCAGAACAGGACTTACGGCGGCGTGGATGAGTTCACAGCCGAAGGCGCTGCACCGAGACTTGCGAATTATACGGCCGTTGGGGCGGACGAGCCCCATTCATACCAGTTCAGCGGTATTGTCAATGCGGTTATACCCGAAGGGACGCCGAGCGTAGGCGAATATGCTTTTGAGGCCAGCTTCAGCTTAAAGAGCGCAGCCGTTCCTTCCGGCGTGATCGGAATAGACGCGCTGGCTTTTGCCGAATGCGACGCTCTGGAAACGGTCATAATTGAAAAAGGGCTGCAGAGTATAGGCTGCATGGCCTTTCTTTTGTGTCCTTCTCTGCGCAGAATTGTCATCCCCGAAGGCGTAAAGAAAATAGGCGGATGCGCTTTTAAATGCACAAACCTGGAAGAAATTGCGCTTCCGGATTCCGTCGAATATTTCGGGAATGATATTTTTGGCAGTCCCGATGATTTTTTTACAAGCTGCGAGAATTTAAACGGCATAAAATGGCGGGGCAGGGTTTACAGCATCCCTGAATTCTATAAAGCGGCTGAAAAACTCAACGCAAAATCCTATCATAATTTCAGAGCCGATTACGCCTATGAAAAACGTGCTTACAGCAGCGGACGCTTCATTGACGTTATTATCCCCGACGGCGTCGCTTCCGTTGGCGAAGGCGCGTTTAAGGGCTGCCGAAATATGGAAAGCGTCGCTATTCCCCAAAGCGTAACCTCAATAGGCAAAGAGGCCTTTTCCGAATGTCTGAGCCTGAAAGAGATAACCGTTCCCGACAGCGTCGCAGCAATCGGCGAGGCCGCCTTTGCCGGCTGT
>JAFTAM010000119.1 GCA_017458675.1 bacterium | reverse complement strand
TCTGGCCACCGTCTACCGCAACCTGAATCTCATGGCCGAAAACGGCGAAATACTCCGCCTGCAGTTTATTGACGGGACCTACCGCTTCGACAGAACTACCCGCCGCCACGCTCACGCCTTCTGCACCGTCTGCCGCGAGGTCTGGGACATAGATCCCAGAGCTCTGACCGTAAACGGCCTTTATCTTCCCCGGGAATTTCAGACTATCAGCTGCGACGCCGCCGTCAAAGGCGTCTGCGGCAAATGCGCCAAACGCAGAAGCTGATTTCTACTCCGCGCCGATAATAGTTCCGCCGCCCAGCACTAAGTCGTCCTCATAAAATACGGCCGCCTGGCCGCAGGCCGCTCCGTTCTGGGCGGAGGCAAATTCAATTACCGCGCTGTTGCTTTCCTTATCGTAAACTATTTCCGCCTCCTGCGGCTCGGCGGAATAGCGCAGCTTGACCTGACAGCAAAAAGGTTTGTCCGGACTTGCCAAAGCTACCCAATTGATATCGCCCACAGTAACCCTTTTTATTTTAAGCTGCTCCTTAGTGCAGACGATGAGGCGATTCGCAGTCAAATCCTTGGCGCAGACAAAGAGGGGCTCGCTGTAGGCCACGCCCAGACCGCGGCGCTGTCCTACCGTATAGCGGATCAGTCCCTTGTGCCTCCCTACCTTTCGCCCGTCTTTAGTGACAATATCTCCGGGCAGAGCCGACTGGCCGGTATAGGCTTCAATAAATTCGGCATAGCTGCCGCTGCGCACAAAGCAGATATCCTGGCTCTCCTGCTTGTGAGCGGTACGCAGACCGTATTTCTCGGCAATGGCCCGAACCTGCTCCTTTGTCAGATCGCCCAGGGGAAATTTACTGTGAGCCAGCTGTTCCTGAGTTAAAAAGTACAGCACATAGCTCTGATCCTTATGCCTGTCGGCGGCCCGGCGCAGAACATAGCGACGGCGGTCCTCATCATAACTGAGCCTGACATAATGGCCGGTGACTATATAATTTAAATCCAGCTCCTGCCCGCGCTCATAGAGGCGCTTAAATTTCAAAAAACGGTTGCAGTCGATGCAGGGGTTGGGAGTGCGCCCCTCCAGATAGGCTCTGACAAAGGGCTCGATAACCTGCTTATCAAAATTTTCGCTGAAATTCACTACATAATAAGGAATATCTATCCGCGTGGTGACGCTGCGGGCGTCCTCGACGTCGGAAAGAGAACAGCAGGCCTTTTCCTTAGGCTCGCCCACATCCTCATTGGCGAAGAGCTTCATGGTGACGCCCACGCACTCGTAGCCTTTTTCCTTCATCAGGCAGGCCGCCGCCGAGGAGTCAACTCCTCCGCTCATGGCAATTAAAGCGCTTTTTTCTTTCATAGCTCCAACCCAGCCTCCAACATTACACAGACAAACGACCGTCAGCCCCGCCGCCTTTATTCACCTGCGCCGGGCGGCCGCTTCATAGATTTAACAACATCCTCGCTGATATCCGCTTTATTGATGAAACTACCGTCTTTATAGGAATCTTCGCCGGGAATCGCAGAACTTGCCGAGCTGTCGCTGTGAGGCTTACCGTCGCTCAGGCGGCCGTCGGCGCCGGGAATATCGTTAATTATGACGCCCTCGCCGCTGTGAGGTTTGCCGTCGCTCAAACGGCCGTCGGCGCCGGGGACGTCGCTGCAGACGCCGCTGTATGGCGCTTCGCCGTTTATCGCGCCTTCGTCGTTATGAGGCAGACCGTCGCTTAATTTTCCGTCGGCGCCGGGTGGATCGTCATTTATAATAATTTTATCGTCGCTATGCGGCAGGCCGTCGCTCAAGCGGCCGTCGGAGCCGAGAATTCTGACCCCTTTTCTCGCGCTCTCTTCACTGGGCGCCGGCGCCGGCGGCAGAGCTCCGTCATGTGCGGAAGAACGCAGATCGGAATTTTTAAAATTATTCTCAATAGGATGGGCCAAAAAGACCCGGTTGTCGGTCGCCGGAACTACCTCTAAATTACTGTACCAATAAAAAATATTTACCAGGCATATTATCACCAGAATACAGCTGATCCAATCTATGCCGCACAGTTCCTTGTCCGGCTCAGCCGTTTCTCCGCCTAAAGAAGCCGTCCCCTTTTCACCCGTCTGTCCGGCTTCCGGCCCGGCCGGCGTCCGCTCTTTCAGGCTGTTATTCGACTGCGCTTCTCCGCTGTCCGGCGGCATAGCTTCACCTTTGCCCGGCTGCGGCTCTTCCCGGCTGTCCGAGAGTATTTCCCCGCCGTCCGCCTTCCGCGCTTCCTCACAGCCGGACTGTACCGCTTCCCTGCCTGAGCGCAAAGCTTCTGCATCCGGTGGCATAGCCTCGCACGCCTGCCGAGAGGCTTCCTTCGCGGAGGCGTCATTGGGCGTATCGGAATTTTTCAGTATATCCTTATCGGTCTCCATAAGCTGAATAATCCTTCTCACAGCAGGTTAAAAAGCGGCGGACATGAGATACTTTATTGCTTTCTCTGCCAAAAGAGCGGCTCCGGCAGACCAAAGGTCTGTCCCGTATAGACGCTGCTCATAATCTTGATGGCATACTGGCAGCAGCCCGGACAGGCGTCGGCCTTCTTCCGGGCCTGACGCAGCCGGCTTCCGAACCAGATATCCGTAAAATCTTCTTTCAGCAGATCTCCTAAAGGTTCATGCTGAATGCCGCAGGTCACCAGCTTGCCGTTGGGCATAATATAGGCGATGTTTCTGCAGGCGCGGCAGACAAAGCGCTTATCACCGCGGCTGGCCAGAGCCTGATCGTAAAGCTTGAAGACGGTCTTTTTCAAGAAATAGGCCTCCAGCGGAGAAATGCCTCTGGTCTGCCTGTACAGCTCCTCCAGACGCCGCCGGTAATCGGCGAAATCGGCCACCAACGCCTTGGAATCGGCCGGGTTCCCGTCCTCCAAAAAAGGCGTCACCCAAAAACCGGGTATAAAATTCAGTTTTTCTTTACGGCAGATATCCAGAATCCAGGGAAGATCCTCAATAGTCTCCGGAGTCACGTTGTAATTTATGCCTACCGTAAATCTGCGGCGGCGCATAATCGGCAGCAGAGCCTCCAGAGTAGCCATAGTTTTATCGAAGCAGCCCTCGCGGCCGCGCAGCTTATCATGAGTTTTGCCCCTGCCCTCTACCGACAGACGCAGATGCAGTCCGGGACGGCCGCAGGCTTCGGCAAATTCGGCAATGCGCTCGGTCATGGTGCCGTTGGTGATAAGCATAATATAATAGGGATTCAATCTCTCTTGGAGCCTGCCGATCAGCTCGATGCAGTCGCTGCGCAGAAAGGGCTCGCCGCCGCCTATTTTGACAATATCCAGAGGCGGAAGATTGTCGATGACCCGCAGAAAATCTTCCGTGCCGAGCTGCTTATAAATTTCTTCCTTCCAGACATTGCACATTACGCAGCGCAGATTGCATTTCCAGGTAAGCAGCAGATAGGCCATGCGCGGATAAGTGACGATCCCCATCTGGTTGGCGCAGATCGATTTTAGGGTCCCATAGGCCATTTTGCAAAACGCCTGCAGACGCCGCCCGTATTCAAGGGGGCTCAATTTGGCGTCGGAATTATTCATGGCGGAGATCTCAGACATTACAGCCTGCGCCCGTCCCGGGAAAGAGTTTCATGATCGAAAAGAGGCACCGAATTGGGAAATTTCTTCAGAGCGATGCTGGAAAAACCCGTCGTTTCGGCAAAAATGCGCCTCTCCTCCATATCGTCCAGAAGTTTTCCCTCCGGGCCGTATTTTTCCCATTCAGACTCATTGAGGCGGCGCAGCTGAGCCGCCCGCTCCTCTATGTCATAAATGCCCTTTGCGGCCAGACGCTCTCTAATCAGCGCCTCCATCAGTTCTGATCGGTCCTTTATAAAAGCCACAACCTGCCGGCGATCGGGCTGAGGATGGACCTCAAACATAATATCGAGATGGTGCATGGTTATGCCCCAAAGACAGGGAGGCTGCACGCCCATGGCGATCTTGCGGAAGCGCAGACCCTGCCAGATGCCGGCCTGATCGTAGAGATCCCGCTCTTCAGGCTTCTCCATGTGCATTTCCGCCAGAGGGACGCGGTAAAGCAAACCGTAGCGGCTGTAAAAGGCCCGTCTCTCAAAGCAGGTCTCGGGCAGAGACATCACCGCAAAATCGCTGCCTCGGGGCGTATAGCCCCAGATTACCGTCGGAACTATATGCTCAAGGCAATAACTGATTAAATGGACGTCTATGGCCAAAGTGCAGCCCAGGCAGACAAAGAAATTGCTGCGCCCGAACTTCTTGTATGTGTCCAGACAGCCGCTGAGAACCAGGGCTTTAAATTCCTTTTCTATGCAGGCCAAAGTATGAAAAACGCGATCCTGCCCCAGATGCTGACGCAGATCGTTAACATGCTTATTGGGCATCCAGGTAAAAATGTGACCGAAACCGTGCCTGGCCGTAAGAAGATGCACCTGACCGCCGGAATAGCGCTTGCCCATCAATAAAGCTATTAAGGTAGAATCCAGTCCCCCGGAATATCCCACCGCAAAGGATTTATTTCTGACATCTTCCATCAATGCGCCACACAATCAAAAAAAAGAAACTTGCCTTTTTATTCGGATAGAAAAGAGCTTAAACCTCTATAGCCGTTTTTGAAACGGTTAAGACAAAAAGAAAAGGACCGACGCTCGTGGGGGGGGAAACGGCGCCGATCCCTAATGGTACCACGTGCGGGATTCGAACCCGCGATTTTCGCCGTGAGAGGGCGACGTCCTGAACCGCTAGACCAACATGGCATTACCTTTCTTTTTAAAGGGAATTTGGCTGCCGAAGAAGGATTTGAACCCTCACGTACGGATCCAGAGTCCGCTGTCCTACCGTTAGACGATTCGGCATCGCAATTACCTTATCCCCGGAACCGTCATAGCCTCTCAAGCACCGGGAACGTTTAAGATTTTAGCGAAACATGCGCCGGTTGTCAAGACGTCTGACTGATAAAAAGTCAAAATAATTAAATTTTTTTTCCCGACGCTGTCGTTGCCCAGCCTTGTCATGGCGACACCCTGCCCTTTTTACGGCGAACCGTCCCCAGTAATAGCGGTCTGTGCCCCGCCGCGGCAAACCTTCCCTGCCTCACGGCTGGCCTTTCCACCGCTGCGGCGAGCCCTTCCCGCCTCACGGCGGACCTTTCCACCGCCGCGGCGAATCCCCCATTCACCTGTCATTCTGAGCGCCAGCGAAGAATCTATCCCTGAAGACGCATCAGCCTGAAGCTCAGAACTGCATGCGGCCCGAACTCAGGATAAATCCTTTGGCTCCAAACAGCATTTACAGCAGGGCTGAATAGACCACGATATTGTCCTGAACCGCACTTTTGAGCCTTCTGGCGTCAACCAGAGTGCTGATCACCGAGCGCACCGCCGAACCTGCGTTGGCGGCCAGCATGAAATTGAGTTCCAGGCCGTAATGATCGGATACGCCTTTAAAAATATGCTCAAAGCTCTGCGGATCGCTTCGGCAGATATTGATAACATTATCCATAATATCCTCCATCTTGCGGCGGTTGAATTCGATCAAGGGGCCTAAGTCCTTAACCGGCTCGGCATGGGCGCAGACAAACATATCTCCCTTAAGCGTGAGGGCGGTATCCAGAGATTTTAAATATTCGCCGGGATCGTAAGTAAAGGCGATATGATACTTATTCAAAATTTCTTCGCTGGTGGCAATATCGCCCACAAACCAGATGTTGTCCGGCGTGCGGACTGCCGTCATGCCCATAGCGTGACCGCTCAGCAGAAAGGTCTCAAAGCCTTCCGGCAGAGGGCAGAGAGCTAAATCCTCGCATTTGCTGGGCTTAGCCATGAGAAAACTGTGACGCATAATTTTGTAGGGATGACCGCCGTACAAAAAACAGGCCGCCATCAGAGGCTCCTTGATAAACGAAGCCTCAACTTCGTGGGCATAGGCCATGCAGCCGTACTTAGCCTGCAGGAAATTGTTGCAGCCCACATGATCGACATGGGAATGTGTATTGACAATATATTCCGGCTTCCATCCCCGCTCTTCTAGAACCGCCTCAATTTTGCGGGCGGCGTCGGCGGTGCTGGTATCGATTAAAATTACTCTGCCGGGAGCGAACTCGTAAATTCCCACCTTAGAGGGAAGATCGATATAATAGGTTGATTTGCCTAGCTGTATTAATTCCGTCATAGGGCCTAACTTCCAAAAAAGCTGCTTTTTTCCGCTTTTGGCGCACTTTTATTTTGCAAAAAAAAAGACCGGCGCTGAAACCGGTCCTTTGGCAGGGGCAGCAAGACTCGAACTCGCGACCTGTGGTTTTGGAGACCACCGCTCTACCAACTAAACTATACCCCTTTGAAATAAGCTGTTTTCAGCAGCGAACTGCTTCCTTACAACTTACGGTCGATATTTTAGCTGTCTTTTATAAGTTTGTCAAGACATTTATTCTGATTAGACAAGATTTGCCGCCAATATATCAGATTCTCCGCTCCGCTCATATAAACTGTACGGAGCGCCGTTATGAACCAGCCTTTTATCATTCCGCGTCTGTCCTTTTCCATCCTGAGCCGACAAGTGCAGGAGCTGACAAGGCGGCAGGCGCAGATTCTCCGCTCAGAATGACAAGACACTTTTCTGAAAAAACTGCCAGCCTCGTATACACAGAGCCGGCGAAGCCGTCCTGAGCAGCGCGAAGGACCTCAGGCGAAGGATCTTAATCTTACCGACGGTCCTGCGCCGAGCCCGGACATAACAGTCATGCGCTTTTCTATGCAATTAAAGGCAAAGCTCAAAAGGCCGGCTATTCCGTCTTCTCTGCGTCCAGAATCTCCTGCAGCGCTTTAGCTTCGTCCCCGTCAGCCTCGGCCAGCAGCTTATTGATACGCTCAGAGGCTTCGCGGCTGCCCTGTCTGGCCGCCCTGGCATACCAGGCAAAGGCCTCGGTTTTGTCCCCGGCTGCATATCGGCCGTTTTCATAAATTGTACCTAAAGCGTACTGGGCCGGCGCATAATTCTGCTCCGCCGCCTGGACGAATAACTGAATGGCCTTGTCGGTATCCTGCTCCGTTCCCCGTCCGTAATAGTAACAATTGCCCAAACCGTACTGAGCCCGGGCCGAACCTGAAGCTGACGCCGCGCTGTACAGGGAAAAGGCCCTGCCGTAATTCTGTCCCAGTCCGCGGCCGTAATAGCAGCAGTCGCCAAGACCGCTCTGAGCGTCGGCAAAACCTTTATCGGCCGCCTTGGCGTACCATCTGACAGCCTCGGCATAATCCTGTACTGCGCCCTGACCGTAATAACAGCAGTCGCCCAGGGCGCATTCCGCTTTGGCATAGCCGCGCTGAGCGCTCAGACGGTACCATTTTAAGGCTTCCTTATAATAATTGTAATTATCGCCCTCCTGCACGCCGCGCTTATCGTAATAGCAGTCGACGAGCGAATTCTGAGCCTCGGCATGGCCCTGCTCGCCGGCCAGACGGTACCAGGTCACGGCCTGAGTATAGCTCTGAGAGACGCCGTTTCCGTAATAGAAGCAGCTGGCCAAGGCGTCCTGAGCTTCCGCATTGCCGTGCTTGGCCGCATTGCGATAGCAGTTGGCCGCTTCCGCGTAATCCTGCTCAAAGCCGCGTCCGTGATAATAGCAGTCCCCTAAAGCCTTCATGGCCCTGACATTGCCCTTATCGGCCGCTTCAGAATAAAGCTCCGCCGCCCGGCCGTAATCCTGAGTAACTCCGGACCCGCGCGCATATAAAGAAGCCAGTTCGAAAACGGCCTTATCGCTGCCATGACCGGCCGAAAGTTCAAGCAGTCTGACGGCCTCGTTTAAATTAACCTCTGCGCCCTCGCCCTTCAAAAGGCACTGCGCCAGCATATACTGCGCATCAGGACTGCCCTGCGCTGCGGCCTTGGCAAAATACTTAACGCTCTCCGCCTTATCGGCCTTCTTATCCTTAAAGCCGTAATAGCTGTAAAGACCCAAATAATATATCGCTTTGGGATCGCCCTTTTTGGCGGCTTCAGCAAACCATCTGAGCGCTTCGCCTTTATCTTCCGCCAGCCCGTTTTTGCCCTGATAATAGCTTTCGCCGATATAAACCTGCGCAGAAGCGTCTCCGTTCTGTGCCTTTTTCAGCATAATATTGACCTGCTGCGCAGCAGTTTTATCCGGTGCAAAGGCGTTCAGGCCGGCTAAAAGATCATCGGCTTTCTTAACTATGCCGTCGTATATTTTAAGCGCGGAAAGTACGGTCTGAACAGCGCTCTCAAGCCTCTTCAGCGCAGCCTCGGCCTTCCGGCATGAGGGATCAATCTTTTGCTTAAGCTCGTCGGCGGCCGCAAAATTATCTATGTGAGCGCCGGCCGCGGAGCGTTTGACGGCGGCGGCCCCCCTGCGAAGCTCGGCGGCTTTGTTTTTGCGCAGAGCGCCGATTTTTGTGCGCGCTTCTTCAATTTTAAGGCGGGCAGAGGAAACGGCGTTCTTTAAGGCCTTAATTTCCCGGCCGGCCTGCGCGATTTCGGCCTTATTTTTAGTTTTCAGAGCTTCCGATGCTTTTTGGGATAACCCGACGAGCTCGCGCTCCAGCTTTTCAGCCTCCTCCATAAAAGCGCCTCCGTCAAAAGACGCAGACTCTTTCTCCAGCGCTTCGGCCCTTTCAGACAACTCCTCTGCCTCCTTAAAGAGTTTGCTTATATCGACCTGCTCCGAACTGCCGCCAACTGGTCTGCTGAATGCGGCAGAATCGGCCGCAGCCGCGGAATCGGGGACGGAAGCGGACGCCAAACCTGCAGCGGATTCCGAAGCTGGTCCCTCCTTGAGAATAAGGCTCTGCTCCAGGATACTCTTAACGCTGCTCAGAGTATCTTCGGACAGCCGAGCATCCTTGTCCTTAAAGGCCTGCTCGGCCTGTTTCTGCAGTCTGCTGACGTCTCTGCGCAGGTCCTCGGCCTTCTGCCGATAAGCCGCATCGGCATTGCGCAGATTACTGTGAATTTCCGAAACCGCGGACATAGTCTGCAAATAATTGGCCTTAATCGCGCGCGAAGCCTTAAAACTGACCGCCAAAAAGACGGTGCACAGCAAAATCGCTCCCGAGAGAATTACCGCTGCGATCCTCTGCCAAGGAAGATTTTTCGATTTCAGCAGAATTTTACGCACGAAAGGACGGTCCTTGAAGCTGACGGCCGGTTTGCTTTTCTCCGCAGGCTTCGGCGAAGGCTTCGGCGGCGTTCCGGCCGCCGGTCTGTCATGCGCCGTGTCATGCGCCGCCCCGACAGTATTTAAGCTGTGCGTATTGCCCTCGGGAGCTTCGATTGGAGCGGATTTGCCGGCGGCTTCATTCCGGACCTTATGCTCTATAGCCAGATGCTTAACGGGGGCGGCGATACGCACCGTGTCTTTTGCCGTTTCGGCTTTGACGGAGATCTCAGGGCTGCGCCTGGTAATAGGCAGACTGGGAACCGCTGAAATCTTCCTGGGTTTAGGCCTGAAATTCAGACTCAAGCCTCCTGCAGCCGGCGCCGCTGGTTTATCTGTTTTCAACAGCAGATTATCGGCGATTTTCTTCTTTTTTAGTTCCAGGTTTCCGGCGGCAGGCAGGTTCGGCTTCTGTTCTTCCTTAGGCAGGGAGATTATTTCGGTATGGCCCTCCGCTGCAGAAGCCGGCGTCGGCCTCTGGTTTTCCTTGGACAAAAACAGCTTTTCGGCGGAGACTGCCGACGCGGAAGCAAGAGAAAGTTCATAGGCGGATTTGCCTGGACGCGCCTCTTCCTCGGACTGAGATAGCTTTTCGGCGGGAACTGCCGATTCAGGAGCGGGCGGAAGCTCGGAGGCGGGTTCGGGCTGACGCGGTTCTTCCTCGGGAAGATACAGCATTTCGGCGGAAACTGCCGATTCAGGAGCATACGAAAGCTCGGAAGCGGATTCGGGCAGAGGCGGTTCTTCCTCGGGATGATACAGCGTTTCGGCGGGAACGGCCGATTCAGGGGCATACGGAAGCTCGGAGGCGGGTTCGGGCAGAGGCGGTTCTTCCTCGGGCTGATACAGCGTTTCAGCGGGGACGGCCGATTCAGGGGCAGGCGGAAGCTCGGGATCGAAAACACCTCCAGAGAGCGAGGCTGCCGGCGGCTCGTACAAAAGGTCTGTCAGCATCTGCAGAACATCGTCTGCAGATTCATATGCGTACTCTCTTTCAGCCAGCTCGGCCGTAATTATTGCAGGGATATCCGCCTTGGCTGCGCCGGTCTCAGTCAGCTCCGGAATTCTCTTCAGGGCGTAAAGCAGCAATACCCTGCCTTTTTCTCTGCAGCAGGGATTAAGTCTGATATAACTTCTTACCAGCCTTTCATTTTTCAGGCCGCCGACTCCATAGTAATCGATAAAATTTTGTATACAACCCCGAAGCTCCAGCATATAATCAGTTACCTCTGCAACCGCCGATATAAATAAAGAGACCTGCACACTTACCAATATCTGGCCGGCCTTTGTATTTTGCGCAAATCAACTGTAAATATTTCAAGCCTACGGCGCTGAAAGCCTCCCCATAAGCGACGGCGCTGCTCTGAGCCGCGCTTTACGCCATCCTGAGACGCTAGGCAAAGGATATCGGATCGCTCCCACATTATACAAACTGCCGAAATAGGCACGGACATAACGAACACAAGCGCTGCCTGCAATCCGTGCTTTCTTATCAAACTGCTATATAGAAGCAATAATGTTTGATAGCGAAAATAAGCAAATATTTATATTTTGCACATCCAACATCCATTATATTCATATGTTATGATTAGAAACTCAGTATTTTATAGTCATTTATAAGACTATACTTATTTAATTGTATTATTATACGATATTTTGCCAATATTTGCTTTATTTAATTAAATAGGCATGTTTTAATTGCAAGATTATTCAGAGACATGCAGAAGCAGCGGATATAATATATTATATTACTTGGCAGGCAGAATAATGCTATTAGAAAGAACCGGTAAAATTATAGAATTTTATGACGACGTGACAACCGAGTTATTTGGAACCACCCTTGTAGACGGCGCCAAGTCTTTAGATTTAAGATATGAACTTGACAGTGAACAGAACTGTATAAATGAAGCTTCAGAAAGTATTTGCAATTTTTTTATTGATATTGATTTTGAGTTTTCTAAAGAAGACGGAAATACAATAATGCAGTGTGTCAAAGATAAAGTATATTGCTCCCATAAAAATGCTAGAGAAGCGTTCATAGCTGTATCTCCCAATAAATTAGTCTCCTACATTAACATAAGAACTTTAGGGAAAAAGATTCTTAAGATCTACATTTTAGCCGACCGCCTGGAAAAATCTCCGGAATGGCGAAGCGCCGGCGCAGAGCAAAAGAAATTATTATTTGATGATCTGTTTAAAGCAAAAAAAACACAAGCCTGCCTATAGGCTTACGAACCGATAGCGAAAACGCTGACTTCCCCGCAAAGTTCTCCCCTCAAAAACCATAAACGCTGCAGCTGCGGCAGGCGCTTCAAAAGAAGCGTCGGTATGTATAGTCCTCAAATAACGCTTCTAATCATATTTAACCTTTTATCCAAAGTTAAAAGATGTCATATTAGCATATATATGAGGTAAAGACTAAAGAATTCAGATTGCTATACGCAAAGCGGGACGAACAGAAGCGAAGTTTCTATCGACGAACATGCCGCTTGCGTGAACCTCGCCAAATTCGGTAACGCTTGCAGCCTCGCTGTCAAGGACGCCGCGCGAACGGAGCCACCACCACGCACCGGGACATTCACTGTCGACATATACGCCATTCTTAACTGCAAAAGGAGTAGGTTTCGTCAAACGATCATTATCATTGTCAAACAAACCCTTTGCCTCGTTAACACTCAACAGAAATACACGGTCTTTCGTGGAAGGGCCTGAATTGTTCGTTAGACTGCTGACCTTGATTAAAGACTGTTCCTGCTCAGTAAAGGCCTTTTTTAAAAACTCACCATTAAGCCATTTGCGCAGGCTGCAATCTGCCCAAGTTGTCCCCTTACCGGAATTATCGTAAGGCTTAGCGTCCAGACAGCGCTCCGAGATAACCAGCAGAGCGTCGCTTTCACGGCGCAGCACCCGCCAGGTTATCGGCTTCTCCCCGCCGCCGGCGCTTTGAGGATAGCTTCTGAACGCAAAACGGTCGCCCGCACGCAGATTCGCATACGCGGAGCGCAGCGATGCGGAAGCCTGGGCCTTCTTCAGTTCGGCCCGTTTGCGCTCAGCCCTTATCCCGGAAGCTGCGGCCCCGGCCTTGGCGTGACCTTGTTTGGCGGCTTTATCGTAATAGGCTAAAGCCTCGTTATTCTTTCCGGCTCTTTCTTTTTTCAGTCCTAAAGTATACTGATAATCGGCGTTATTCTTAATATCCGCCAAAGCCTGCGCCGCTTCCCTGCTGCCGCCCTTCTGAGCCTTAGTCCACAAATTTACGGCCTGGTCGTAATCCTTCTTCAAGCCGCCCAGCCCCTTGGAGTAGCATACGCCCATTTTGTACAGAGCTCCGGCATGCCCCTGATGAGCGGCCTTCTTATACCACTTTACTGCTTCGTTCAGGTCTTTCACCGCCCCGATGCCGCTGTAATATCGGTTGCCCATTTCATAGCGGGCGGCGGCGTCGCCGTTTTTGGCGGCGGCCAATACTCTGTCAGTCTGCTTTTTGGGCGCACGGTTAGAAGCAGATCCTGTGCCCTCGCTGTAATTCCCTGCATAACTTGCGCGCCCGACGCGGCGCTTGAAGCGGAATAGGGCGCAGACGGCTCCTTACGCGAGCTATGCATGAATACGTTATAAGTAGCCCAATAAGCAGCCCAAAAAACAAGAATATTGATAAATATCAAAATCAAACACGAATTTAATGTTAACGCACCTTTATTGCCGCCGCCGCTGCCGCCGGGCGGTGTCGGCGCATTGGGAGCGTCAACATTCCGGGCGCCCCAAGGAGCTCCGGAAGCTGCGCCGAGGTAAGTTATATGCTTGACGCCGGCAAAGGCGTCGTCGGCGATAGAGGTTACGGAAGCGGGAATATTTATATCCAGTTCGGTGCAGCCGGAAAATACGCCGTTTTCAATCGCTTTTAAAGAAGCTGGCAGTTTAGCCGACCTCAGAGAAGTGCAGTCGGCAAAAGCAAATTTGCCGATACTGCACAGAGAATCGGGCAGTTCTACGCTTTTCAGTGAAGCGCAGCCCTCAAAGGCGAATCTGCCTATCGAAGTGAGCGAAGAGTGGAAAACAACCTCCCGCAGTCTTTTATGCATATTAAACGCACAGTCGCCTATGCCATGCAGATGCTCGGGCAGAACCAGGGCGCCGCCGTAATCGCCCAGAGAAAAAAGGACTCCCCCTCTTTCAGTCTTATTCAGCGCCTCATAAGCGATATAATTGCCCGCCTCGAAAATGCCGTACAGATTCCGGCCGCATTGACGGCAGCGGCGGAAAATAAAATCAATATCGCCATGCCTGCAGGCCTGACTGCCTTCGATTATATCTCCCAAATCGGGAAACTTCGAGGGAACATTCCATTTCAAAGCGCAGGTAAAAGCCTGCAGAACCGCGTCTGAAGTTTCGTCGTTGAGGCCGTTATCTTTCAGCTTTTCAAAGAGGGAATTATAAACATCGGAACGGCATACGGGAGGAGCTTCCAGCAGACTCTGACCTAAATTGAATATCTCGGCGCTGATGAAAAGCCAATCCCGCTCCTGTTTGTAAACAAAGCCGGGAAGCAAATCCAGAACAGCCGCCTTAAATTTAACGCTGTCCAGCAAAATCTCCGGCCCCAACAGCGCCACGCACTTTTCTACCGCTTCACGCATAGCCCGCTTGTTCATACACGTATCCTTCCGCACGCACGCTGCATAACCGTACTCATCCGCAGATAAATAATTTTCCGCGCGCAAGACTGCCGAACCTTTACGGAAGAGCGCGCATATTCAACAAATAAAGAACGCGTCTCCGACAGATTCTTCGTTCTGAATGACAAAAATAAAGTTGCCGGAAAAAACAGCGGCACACCATCCTCATGCTGCCTCAAAACGCAAAAAGACCCGTTCCTGCATGAAGCGGGTCTTTTCAAGTCATATTCATGCAGCTTATATTTTTAAGCGCTTACCTTGTTTTCACTCCTAATTCACGCAGCCGAACCTTTGCAGATTTGTATCCCTGGTCAGCGGCTTTTTTATACCACTTTACTGCTTCTTTCTCATCTACAGGAAATCCATCCTGTCCAAAATCGTAATCAAAAGCAAGACGCAGCTGCGCGCCTCCGGACCCTTGTTCAGCAGCTTGTTTAATCCATTTTCCGGCCTCTTTCTTATTTTTTGGGACTCCGATTCCCATAGAATAACAATGACCTATTGAATACTGTGCCTCAGCATGCCCTTGCTTAGCAGCTTCCAAATACAATAAAGCAGCCGCTGTTTCATCTTTACGAACGCCTTTGCCCATATCATAACAACAGGCAAGCTTATACTGAGCATCTGCGTCGCCCTTACGAGCTTTTGCACACAGGTCCTCCATATACTTTAATTGCGCAGTATTCTGTCCAAATTCACTGGGCTGCTTTCCTCTCTGCGCCCAAGCGCCGCCGCTAAATAAGCCAGTACAAAGATAGAGAGCTATCAAACAAGCAATAAATACTTTATTCATTTTAGTCTGCTCCTTAATTATATACAATAATGTGCTATGCGCTGCCTTTGTTCAGCAAACACTTATATAATTCTAGATATAACAGCCTTTGATGTCAAGCTTGAGCTGTACCACTAATGGTACACCATGCATTTTTATGGAATATCGGTATTAAGGAGGCGCTGAAAGTATAATATACATAATGAGGCTGACATGCTCTTTATTTTAATGACACCGTCATACTGAAACGGCCTTGTTTATGCATCAGCCTATTTTATCTCATCCCGAGCCGGCTCCATGTCATCCTAGGCCGCAGGCGATGGATCTCTATTTTATAGATTCTTCGCTCCGCTCAGAATGACAAGGTGTATCGCGGCAGCCTGAGCCGGTTTCTTTGTCATCCTGAGCCGCCAGGCGAAGGATCTTTGCTGATGCATGCCGCCCGAAACGATCGGGTAGGAGACTGACCGCTTAGCGGTCAGCCGACCTCCCACAGAACCGTGCGTACCGGTCAGTACACGGCTCCTCCTTTGTTTACGCCGCAACAAACTTATAATACGGTAAAAACATCTGGAACCCAG
>JAFTAM010000118.1 GCA_017458675.1 bacterium | reverse complement strand
GCCTCCAGGAACTCGTCCAGGCTCTTTTCCCGCAGCAGACGGACCAGCCTCGAGCCTTGATAAAAGCGGAGCGGATCGTCGGATGCTTCGGAAAGCAGCCGCGCCCTTCTGCGCAGAACCAGAGCAGAAGTCAAAGCCTGCGCCGCATTTTCACATTGAAACGCTCCCAAAGCCTGAAGCTCAAAGGTCCTGCGGCCCAGTTCATCTGCGTCAGTATCCAAATACTGAGCCAATTCCGCGCCCAGACGCAGTCTGAAGGAGGTCCCAGCCAAAGAGGAAGCGCAAGATTCGGCGCTGTAATCGCGTCCGTAGATTATGCTCTGAGGATCGAGCAGAGAACGGATATCGCCGTCCTGCCTGCCGAAAACCGCTTCTTTCCCCAGACGCAGACCGTCCGCCTTATCATAATAGGGACCGGCCTTAGCGCCCAGCTCGGGATGAAAGCCCTCCGGAGACGTCAGAAGTCCGCCGTGATCGGTTCCTATAGGCGTGATCAGAGTTAAAACCGTGTTGGGCAGACAGCTTATGGGGTCGCGCCTGCGCCCTATGTTGGCTTCGCTTATCAGCAAATCGGCGTTCTGTGAAACCGCAAAGGCCTCCAACATAAAGGCGCGCATATCGTAAGGCGCGGTCACTCCCAGCTCCGGCTTCTCCCGCTCAGTCCTCTCTGCTGCAGCCTTAAGAGCGGGAAACAGCTCGCAGAATTCGTCTGCCGTCATGCGTCTGCCGCCGGCGGCGCTCTCCCAAAGCTGATATCTTTCCAGATTTCCCAAAGGAGATTCATTTAAGGGCGGCTTGACGCCGACGGTGCACTTCAGTCCCAAAGCGCTGAAAATACGGGCCGTAAAGCTCAGAGTCGAAGCCTTGCCGCAGGACCCCGCCCCCACAATACCGGGAATGGCCGCCAACTTATCCTTTAAGCCGCTTTCAGCCAGCATATAAGCAAAGCGCCGATTGTTGAAATACTTGTGATCGTCAGGGAAGCGATGCTCCTGCTCAATCCAGTTCATTGCTTCGGAAAAATTCATTTTTTCTTCTTTATCCTCGCCAGCGGAATGCCGCCTAAAACCAAAGCTACGCCGATCCACTGCGTCAAGCTCATGGGATCGGAGAGAATCAGCGACGCCGCCACTATGACTAAAGGACGCTGCAAAAGGTTGAAGATCGACATATTGGTGGATCCCACCAGCTTAATTGCCCATAAAAAAGCCACATTGGCCGCAGCCGCTGCCAGACCGATCCACAGACCGATGCCCAGACTCTCCCGCGGAAACGGATCCTGGAAGGGCCAGATAAACAGAACGGCGACCAGAGCGTTAATCCAGAAGACCCAAGTGGAAATTAAGGGCGGAGCAAAATCACCGGTCAGCGACTCCATGCGCACTCTGTAAACCGTCGAACTGACCACCGCGCCGGCTATAGCCAGATAGCCAAGAAGACTGTGCGTGCTCACGCCGTTCATCCCAAATACGTCTACGGTAAGCAGAACTCCGACAAAGCACATCACAAAACCCAGCCAGAACTTCCAGTTCAGAGCGTCGCGTCCCAACGCCCAGTTGGTAATGGCCACTATCGCCGGAGTTGTGGTAACAATAGTAATGACCTCAACGGCGGAAAGATATTTCAAGGCAAAAAGAGTTAAGCCGTTGGTGCAGAGCAGAAGTATGCTGACGCTTCCTATTCTGAAAGCGTCCGTATATTTGACTAAACGAAAGTGGCGGGTCATAGGCAGAATGACCACCGCAGCCACAATATTTTTCATGACCAGCAGCTGCAGAGGCGTAACGCTGCCCCTGTAGCCCAGCTTAACCAGAATCGGCTCTATGGAAGCTGCCAGAAGAGCGAGCAGTACAATAATTGCAGAACCCTTCATATCAGGCGATCCATTCCTTAATTTCTTCGTAAGAAAGGCCGTCCCAGCCCAGTCTCTGCAGGCTGCGGCCGCTGACGTAGAAATTGTCGCGTGAAAGCACCTGAGCAAAGGTTATGACTGAATCGGCTATCGGAGTATTTACTCCGGCCAGCTGCGCCAAATAATGCATAGGTACAAGCGTGCAGCTGACGTCTTCCCGCATATAGCGGTGATTTAAAACGGTCGGGGCCTGGCTGGTCTGATAGTTAGGCACGGTGCACATAGCCTTCAGCAAAGATTCGGTATTGCAGCCGTAATAGTTGTCCAGCCACTTTTTGGCAGGCAGAAGCTCGGTATTGTAGGCCTCGGCCACGGCCTGGAATTCCTTCTCCAGCTCCTCCATCAAAACAATGGTGTTCTCGGTAAAGCCTTCGCAGTAAAACAAGAAAGGCTCGGCTCTGTCAACTCTGTTCATATTGGCGATCATCGTCAAGGGATGAGCCAAAGCTCCGAAATCGGAAAGACCGCGCTGAATGACATTGTCGGCGGGCAGCAGACCGGGAAAAAGCTCCTGCATGAGGGGCAGAACTGCGGGCAAATCTCTGCGCCTGGGCGTACAGACTAAATTCCAATGCTTGATGCCGCGCACCCAAACCGTTTGGTTTTTCTGCAGCCTGGAAGCAAACAGCGCATCGGTTTCAACTACGGTAACTTGTCCGGCCGTCTGCGGGTTGACCTGCCTCAAAACATTTTCAAATTCAACAGAACCGGCCAATTTTGATGAAAAGACCACTATAATCTGCCCTTTTTCCAAAAAAGGGGCCAGCTTCGCCGCCACGTCACGATAAGCGGTCGTCACGGTCGCCACAAATATAAATCGGCAGCCTCGGACCGCTTGGGCCATATCATTGCTGACCGAATAGAAGCTGAAATCACCTTCCAGCTTTCCGTAAGCTTTTATATGATGATCGTTGCGTACACAAGGAAACAAATGATTTAAATTGCGGACCCACATACGGACCGCAATTCCCAGGCTTGACAAGTAACAGGACAGCGAATGAGCGCAGTTGCCTCCGCCCAATACCGCCGCGGCCATATTTTTAAAGTTCAAAATATACCCTCCTATTAAGATATTTAGAAACTTGTCAAAAATAAGAGGATATAATAACAAAATATTTGCATATTGTCAAGGAATAAAAACAATACGCAAAATCAACGGGAAAATACGGCTTCCCCGTCATTCCCGGCTGAGCAAAGAATTTCACTTATAAAACCCTTTGGCGGATTCAGAACTGCTTATAGCTTGCCGCACAGAAGGAAGAAAGGCTGCAGAGCAAATTATATAAGGATTACAGCCCGGGCCGAAGCCCTTTAAGGAAGCTATAAATATTAAATGGACATTTTAAGAGAATACAAATATACGGCGGCAGCCTGGACAATAATTCTGATTTTAGGCATATTGGGCTGGATAATTCATCCCAAAGCCGGAGAGTTTCTCTTTTCTTTTGCCGACAAGGGCGGCGGCTACGATTTTTTCCATTATTACGCTTCGGTGCAGGCTTTAAACGAAGGCTCGATCAACATTTACAGCACTGAGGATATGAAGGCCTACAGCGGCGCGCTCTCTCAGGGGCGCTGGCAGATCTTCGACAACCATCCTCTGCCCTTTTACCTGTTTTTTCTGCCCTTTGCCGCAATGAACTTTTTTACCGCCTTTGCCGTTTACGACATACTGCAGTACCTGGCGGCGGCGGCCGGCATTTTCATACTTTGCTCGGAGCTGCTGAAAAAACAGAATCAAACGGTAATTTATGTTACCGCCGCTTTGCTGTCTTTAAGCATATTAAGCTGGGGCGTCTGTCTGGACAGTTTGTGGCTGGGACAGGTGGGAGGCTTTTTCTGGCTCTCATTGGCGTTATGCTGGAAAGCCGACGAAAACGGCTGGGATTGGCTTACCGGCTTAACTTTGAGCGCAGCCGTCCTGCTGAAGCTGTATCCTGTTATTCTGCTGGCCTGGCTGCTCTGCGGCCGCAAATATAAAGCGGCAGGTTATTTTATGCTGTTCATTACCGTATTCTCGGTCGTCTCCGGCGCCTTATGGGGCTTTTCCCGCTTTGGAGATTACCTTTCCTATATGGCCAACGAGCAGGTATATCCCAACGCCATTTCCAACCAGTCGCTTATGGCCGCTCTGAGCGCCGCTTTGTACGATATGCCGCCCGCAGTCATAAAATTTCTGAATTTAATACTTCTGGCCGCCGCAGGATACGGCATTGCTTTACTGACGGGCCCCGTTCGTCCGGAACAAACGGAAAATGACGGAAACGGACGCATTATACGGGCTTTGACATTTTCCTTATGGCTTTTTGCGTCTTTGGTCTTATCGCCGATTTCCTGGGGGCATCATCACATTATTCTTCTGCTGCCGCTGCTGACTTCCTTAAGCATGCTTATCGTTAAAGAGAGTTTTTCTGCTGTCAAAAATCTCAACTACAGCCTTTATGCTTCCATTTTTATCGCTTTTATACTTTTCTGTCTCGACGGAGAATCGTTTTACGGAAGCGGACTGCGCAGCGCCGTCATATTTTTATTCGCCCATAAAGCGGTACTCATTCTGATGATTCTTTGGACGGCGTCTTCTGCCGTTATGCTCAGCCAAATAAAAAGGGCCTCCGCTCTCAGTACAGCGGAAACCCCTGAAAAATCTCAGCAGAAATGACTATTGCCAATCGTCCATATCGCGATCACGGTCGTGACGGTCGCGCTTGTTGCGCTTTCGGTTGCGTCCTCCCGAGGACGGCGGCGGATACATATCGACAAAACTTGACATATCCATGTCTATATCATCCGTAAAGCTGCTGCCGGCAAGAGCGCTGCTGCCGGAACGCGGAGCTGCGGGACGGGCAGCAGACGCGCTGCGCGCACCGGAACGGGAGCTCCCGCCATTATTGTTACGATAGCAATCGGAGCAATAAACAGGACGGCCGCTGGTGGGCTGGAAAGGCACTTGAGTTTCCTTGCCGCATTCAGCGCAGACCGCACTGAACATCCGGCGAGGAGGACGGGGATTTTCAATATTGCTTTGAGGCGCTTTTACACCCTCTGGGGCGGCGCCAGCTTTATCTCTCTTGCGGCTGGCTCTGCAGTTAGGGCAGCGACGCGGTTCGCTGGTAAATCCCTGAGAAGCATAAAATTCCTGTTCACCTGTCGTGAACACAAAATCGGCGCCGCAATCGACGCATTTTAGGGTTTTATCCACTCCGACTACTTAATCTCCAATATATTTAAACGAAAAACTGTCAGCAGCTGCGACTTCTGTAGCGACAGAATTCGAAAAAGCTGCGCTGTTATGTAACATTACCATTTTTTCGAGCTTCTTTCAATATGAAAGCCAAAAAAAAAGAGAAAAAAAATCTAATAGGAAACGAAATTTTACAAAACCTACAACATTATTAAAATAAATTAAAAAGAATTAAATTTTATATACAATTCTACTCAATTAAACTGCTCGGCTGTTTTCCTGCGATAATTACGATATTTATTTTTTAAAAGGGTTTTTGACCGTAAATAATAACATTTAAAGCCTGATAATAATTTTACAATCCTTCAGCGAAAAAGAACAGAAATGAAGCCCTTATATAAATATATAACCGCAGCCTGCCTATTCAGTCTGACCGGTCTTTCAATGCCGGGCTGTCATAACCGAGCCGCCGACAGCGTCCCTGAAACAAACAGCGTCCCGCCCCGGGCGTCAGCCACCCCTGAGCCCCAAAAAACAGAACGTCTGAAAACAGCCAGCGCCTTTGACGCCGACAGGGCCTGGCAGGACCTCGCCAGCCAGGTCAATATCGGTCCGCGCTATGTAGGCAGCACGGGAAGCGCCCAAACTCGGACCTGGCTGACCGATTCGCTAAAAATAATCGGTTATAAGGTATTTGAGCAGAAATTTACCGCTGACACTCCGGACGGCAAAAAAGAATTTGTCAATATAATAGCCTGCCTGGAAAAAGATGAGAATCGCTTTCCCGCTCCTCCAGAGCCCCCGGAAAACAGCGATGCATATTATTATGAGGAGCAGAAAGATACGGCAAAGCCGGCTCCGAGATCGGCAATTGTGCTGGCCGCTCATTACGATACCAAACGCTTCCCGAAGTTCTCCTTTGTCGGCGCCAACGACGGCGCTTCGGGCGTTGCCGCGCTGCTGGAGCTGGCCCGCGTTTTTAAAGCTGAAAGCTTAACCAAACATCGCTTAATTTTCTGCTTTTTAGACGGCGAAGAGGCCATAAAAGAATGGACTTACGAAGACAGCCTTTACGGCAGCAATTACTTTACAAACAGCCTGTCAAGCAAAAAATGCCCCCTGGATCTCGGCGCCGAAGACATTGTAGCCGCCATAGTTCTGGACATGGTAGCCGACAAAGATCTGCACATTACCTATGAAACCGTATCCCATCCCCAGCTCATGG
>JAFTAM010000117.1 GCA_017458675.1 bacterium | reverse complement strand
TGCCATGATGCGCCAGGTACTGCTGCGCCGCCTCTCCCACCTGGACGAAGTCCGCGATCTGCCCGCCGCCCGGGAATTCAGGCTGGAACTGCAGAGCCGAGAGCCTCATACCGCCGAGAGCCTCAAAAGCGATTTAAGCCTGGAAACCCGTCCGGATTTAATTATTGTCGACGGCGGCCTGGGACAGCTGGGAATCGCAGCCGAGGTCCTGCAGCGTTTCGAGTTGGACAACAAAATTGCCCTGGCCGGTTTAGCCAAACGTCAGGAAGAGCTCTTCCTTCCCGGCCAAAAGCTGTCAATCCTTCTGCCGGAAGGTTCCTCGGCTTACAATGCGGTCACGCACCTGCGCAACGAGGCTCACCGCTTCGCCATTACCTTTCACCGTCAGCTCAGATCCAAGGCCATGACCAAAACGGGCTGGCAGAACCTGCCCGGCGTAGGCCCCCAGACCGCCAAGCTGCTGCGCGCCCGCTTTTTAACTCTGGAGCGCCTGGCCGAAGCCACTCCCGAGCAACTTCAGGAAGTAAAGGGCGTCGGCCCCAAAACCGCCCAGACGCTTTGGCAGGCTCTGCATAAAAAAGAGCAGGCGCCTTCGGAGAACGCCGAATAGCAGGCGCAATACCGACGCTCCCCTGCAACCGCCGCACCCAGGCCGGTTATTTGCCATTGAGAGCGCGGCGCAAATCTTTCAAACATCTTCTGCATGTTTTCGCTATGCCGTTTTTTTTGCTTTGTACTTCGCTCCGCGGCTGCGCTTCGCTCACGACGCTCGCTTCAGCGCCAAAGTTCGGCGCCTTCCAACTTCAGCAAATACTCCTTGCGCCGGACGCCGCCTGCATAGCCGACAAGCTTTCCGCCCGCGCCGATAACCCGGTGACAGGGCACGATCAGCGAAACGGGATTATGACCCACCGCGCCGCCTACGGCTTGAGCCGACATCTTGGCAAGGCCCCTCTGACGGGCCAAATCCGCCGCGATCTCTCCGTAGGTTCGCGTACAGCCGTAAGGGATCTGCAGCAGAAGCTCCCAGACAGCCAGGCGGAAAGGGCTTCCCCGCAGAGACAGAGGCGGCAGAAAATCCGGGATACCGCCGCTGAAGTAAATATCCAGCCAGCGCACGGCCAGATTCAGAGCCGGCGGTTCTGCAGATCCGGACGCGGCAGAGACAGCTCCGTCCGGTCCCTTTTGCCCCTCGAACCAAAGACCGGCCAGACCGTCGCTGTCCGCCGCCAATCTGATAACGCCCAAAGGCGATCTGTAACTGCAGATATAATCCATAGCTCTGACCAAATCCTCCATTCTCAGCTTAAAAATATGATATAATAGAAATGTATGGAAAACAGCAATTTAACCTTCAAGGAATTCCAGCAGTTTATAAGGACAAACTATTATAAAAAGGATGCCGAACGCGGCTCCGCCGGCTGCTTCATGTGGCTCATGGAAGAAATCGGCGAGCTGGCTTCGGCTCTGCAGCACTGCTCCAATCCGGAAAAGCCGGCCTCGGCGGAGCAGACAGCCAATCTTCAGGAAGAGTTCGCCGACGTTCTGGGCTGGCTGAGCACGCTGGCCAATATGCACGGCGTCGACCTGGAAGCGGCCCTGCGCCGCAAATATCTCGACAGAGAGGAAATCGACCGGCATAAGTCATAGGCCGCAGGGCGGCCGTCAAATACGCGCCGAAAATTATTAAAGGAGCCTATAAGCATGAACAGTATTTTAGTAGCCTATTTTTCAGCCACCGGAGTAACAGCCAAAGCCGCTTCTCAGCTCAGCAAAGTCCTGAACGCCGATCTGCATGAAATTAAACCCGCCGCGCCCTACACCAAAGCAGACTTAAACTGGATGGATCAGAAGAGCCGCTCCACCCTGGAAATGAAAGATCCGAATTCACGGCCGGAGATTGCGCCGGAAAGCCGAGTAGAAAATATGCACGGTTACAAAACCGTATTTTTGGGCTTCCCCATCTGGTGGTACACCGCCCCGTCCATTATCCGCACCTTTTTGGAGCAGTACGATTTTTCCGGAAAAACGATTATTTTATTTGCTACTTCCGGCGGCAGCGGCTTCGGACAGACCGCCAAAGATCTGCAGAGCAGCGTATCCCCCCAAACCGCCGTTAAAGAGGGCAGACTTCTCAATGGCCGCCTGAGCGCCGAAGCTTTGAAAAGCTGGACCGAAGAACTCGGAATTTAAATAATCAGCCTGTCAGCCGCAGCCTGACAATACCGCTCCAAAGGAAGCTTTACAGACAGAATTATGAAAAAAGTTTTCATTTTAACAGCCGCATTGCTGATTTGCGCCTGCAGCGCTTTTCCGGCCCGAGCCGGCGAGGAAGAAGCGGCGCAGAAGGTCACTAAGGGCTTTTTTGAGGTTATGAACAGGAACCAAAATCCTTACGGCCTTCTCACCAAAGCCAGTCAGCAGTTCTTTTTTAATTCGATCTTCAACGATTTTATTCAGTCCAACAACCTGCGCGAAGCAGACGCGCAGTTCAAAGAAAACGCAGCCGAATATATACGCCGGGAGCTGCTCGACCCCGACAGCCGATACAGCCTCTACCTGGGGGAAATATTTACCAAGTCCTGGGTAGATACCGGCATTTCCAATATGCCTATTACTGAAACCGTAGTCTCCGGCGACAAGGCTTATTCTCATTTTATCGACAACAGCTATCTCAAGCTTTTAAAGGAAGACGGAAAGTGGAAAATAGGCTTCATTGAAACCTATAACATGTGCAGCAAATAAGCAGAGGAAAGATCTCGGTATAAACATGTCAAAAAAAGCCATATTCTTTTTTATTATAATCTTTTTAGGCTGCCTGAGTTTTGCCCAAGCCGCCGATACGCCCGAAAAGGCCTATCAGGAGTTTGTCAATAATATCCGGACGCGCAAATTTGATTTCCATTCCTTTTCAGCGGAGACTCAAGACAAAGTTCTCGACAAATTCATCGAAATTCTGAAGTCAAAGGCCCAAAACAGCGATAATAAGGATTTGCAGTTTATCCTTTCGGAGAGCCCCGAGACCTTAAAAACAGAGTTTTACAAAGAGCTGGAAAAGTCGGACAGCTTTATGTCGGAGACCTTCCGCAGCGTCATCTGCGAAAAACTGAAACCCTACGCGGAGCTCGAAGTCAAAGATACCGTCATAAAAGGCAATGCAGCTTACCTTTACTTAAACAACGGCAGATTTATCAAAATCAACTCCAAAGACGGACAGTGGAGTATTGATATGCCGGAGGAATTATTCGGCAAATGAGGGAAACGCCCTCAAAACGCAGGTATTCCTAAGCATTCAGCGCTTTCCTGCAGTAAGCTTGTAAATGCTTTCTCTGTCATTCTGAGCGCAGCGAAGAATCTGTCAAAGCATGTTTTGTTGTTTTCGCTATGCCAATGTCATTAAGTTAAGGCTATAATTTGCTAAAAATGGCACATTAACTTGTTTTATCAATGCTTGTAAATGTTTCCCCTGTCATTCTGAGCGCAGCGAAGAATCTTTAGAGCATGTTCTGCATGTTTTCGCTATGTCGGTTTTCTTTGTCGCTACCGCTCCGCGCTCGCTTACGCTCGAATCTCCGCGTACGCGTCAAAGAAAACC
>JAFTAM010000116.1 GCA_017458675.1 bacterium | reverse complement strand
GTTTTGCACTTCGCTCCGCGCTCGCCGTGGCCGGAGCTCGGACGCTCGCTTCAGAGCAAAACAAAACCTGTGTATAACATGTCTGCTCAAAGCCTGTTTTTGCTTAACTTACCGCCAGTTTTCGCTCTGTCGGTTTTTTTTTGCACTTCGCTCCGCGCTCGCCGTAGCCGGAGCTCGGACGCTCGCTTCAGAGCAAAACAAAACCTGTGTATAACATGTCTGCTTAAAGCCTGTTTTTGTTAACTTACCGCCAATGTATTGCTGACAGCGTTATTGTATCTATGTTCAATAAACAGCCCCCGCAGAGCAGAAAGCGCTGCCTTCTCCGCAGGCGGTCGGGAGTCATGGCGTCAAAAGAGGGAGCTTCTGTTCAACGGCGTTTGGCGTACACTTTTGAGGCATTTCGGCGTACACTTTTGCGGTAAAGATCTGCAAGACGGATCTTCAGCTGCGCAGCGTTCCGATTGGTATTACAAATACGCCGTCGGGACGTTGATATCCGTATTCGGTTCCGGTTATGATAATTTTGAGGTCTGGCGCCTGCAGTTTAATATCTGCTTCTTGATTGGAGGCGTTAATTAGGTTTTCGATTTCCAGCAGATGTTTTGCCCCTTCTTCAATACCTGCAGCGCCGAGTTTGAATTCTATAAGGGCGTAATGACCGTTGCGCAGATGGAGAACCGCATCGGCTTCCAATCCGTAGCGATCATGATAATAAGAGAGTCTTCCGCCTAAAGCGCTCGAATATATCTTAAGGTCTCGGATGCAGAGCGTTTCAAAGATAAAGCCGAATGTTTTCAGATCGAGATTAAAATAATCGGGTTCGACGCCAAGGGCTGCAACTGCTAGAGACGGGTCGACGAATTCTTTTTTGTCTGCAGCCTGTATTGAGCTTTTAGAACGGATAGCCGGACACCACGCCTCGATATCTTGAATTACATATAGCTTCTTTAAAGCTTTTACGTATTCATAAAAAGTTGTAGCGCTCATATCAAAGTTGGCGTTAATGTCTTTTATAACAGAACGGTTTGAAGCGAGTGTGGATATGTTCCTTGCATAGGAGCGCAGAAGAAGACGCGTTCCTGTTTCGTCCCGTCGAACTCCGTCCAGATTAGAGATATCATCTCTGCACAGTCCTTCAAAATAGCTTTGTGCAACTAATAGTTTAGCCTTATCACTCTTTTTGCGTAGTGATGAGGGCCAGCCGCCGCGGCAGGCGGCAAAAATTAAACCGTCAATTGAAAGAGCGGAAGTACATCCTTCTTCCGGCAGCGATTTATTGCGAAAAAGGTTCGACAATGATACGGAGCCATTTGATTCCCCAGTCTCAAAAAGGCTCATAGGGTACATAGTAAGCGTATCAATACGACCTGTACCGGTGTGCATAATGCTGCTTTTATCTATAGAGTTGGAGCCTGTGAGAATATAAAGTCCCTCTTCATTGCGGCGATCAACCGAAACCCGCACCGCGTCCCATAAATTAGGCGCAATCTGCCATTCGTCGATTAGGCGGGGATTTTCTCCTATCAGCAAATTTGAAGGCTTTATCCTGGCTGTTTCGAGATACATGTCTCTTTTGTCCGGGTCCTGCATTTCAATGCAGCTTTTGGCAAATTGCTTGGCTGTAGTTGTCTTTCCGCACCATTTCGGCCCGGCAATATGAACAGCTCCGAAGGCTTCCAGTTTCAGAGCCAGTTCTGCATCACAAATACGAGGTATATATTCCTGCAGCATAGCCTCTTCTCACTTTTTATACTCTGTCAATTATAACAGCACTTTGAATTCATATCAATAACGCCGTACACTTTTGAGGCATTTTGGCGTATACTTTTGTGGTGTTCCGCCGTACACTTTTGCGGTAAAGATGCATAGATTCTTCGCTTCGCTCAGAATGACAAATGTTCTGTCGTCCTGAGCCGCCCATCTTGTCGTCCTGTGCCGCTCCGCTTGTTCTTCTGAGCCGTCAGGCGAAGGATCTATATTGCAAAATGGCATAAAAAAAGGACCGGCCGCTGTCGACAGTACAATCGGATCGATCCTTTGGCGATAATATCTCCGGGTTAGCCGTTCTGATATTTGGAAGCCCGGTGGGCTAAAATGCAGAAGGGATTGTTATAGACGCTGCCGGAAGCGAAGTAGGCCTGGGCGCTGCAGCCGCAGCGGCATCTGTTGAGATGGAAGCAGTTTCGGCAATAGCCTTCGGCTTTGCTGGGCCTGAATTGACGGTTGTAAGCAAAAGCGCCCGGCTTGTTCCAAATCTCCTTGAAGGTGTTTTCCTGAAGGTTGCCTTCCACGAAAGGATTGCTGTCCCGGGCTTCGGGGAACAGCGATAAGCAGCCTTTGACATTGCCGTTGGCTTCAATGCCTACGCTGATCAGACCGGCTTGACAGCCGTCCCAGCCGCCGGGCCTGATCTCGTATTCCAGCTCTGAGAAATATCCGACGCAGTCGGCGGGGAATACCAGAATCGGACCCTTTTCGCGCCTCTTTTTGGCGATAAACTCCGCGGTTATTTCAACGCCCTGAGCGCCGGGCATGAGTTCGGGATGCTCGCGCATGCGTCCGCCGCCGAACAGAGTTTGGAGCTGCCAGGCGTCCACCTTCCATTCCAGCAGAGTTTTATACATATCTTCGAGCTGAGGCAGATTGAGCGTCGATACCGATGTAATGGCGGCGGTTTTAATGCCCGCTTCCTTCAGCTTGGCGAAGGCCTCGGCGATGCGGTTGAAAGAGCCGTCCACGCGCCGGAAGGAATCGTGAGTTTCCTTAAGGCCGTCGACGGACATGGCCACTATTTCCAAAGAGCCCGGACCTTCTATCTTCATCAGCTCCTTGAACTTGGGAACGTTTTCGGACATATAATATCCGTTGCTGATCATGCCGACATTGACGCCTTTTCTGATGAGGCGTTCGGCGATCTGCTCCCAGCCCTTGCGCAGAAGCGGTTCGCCGCCGGACAGAGTCAGTCTGCGCACGCCCGCTTCGCCCAGCTGATCCGCCACGTCGAGAAGCTGCTCTAAGGACATTTCTCCCGTGCGGGTTCCGCCTGCATAGGAGCCGCAGTGCAGGCAGCGCATATTGCAGGCCAGCGTCAGCTCCCATACGCAGTATTTGGGTCCTGGTAATTCAGCGGTTTGGTTCATAGCCTATCAGCATTTAAAATCGCTGGTGAAGACGCCGTACATAACGCTGGCGGAGGGAACGCCTTTGCCGCCGCCGGGGTTGAAGACGCTGCCGTCGAAAGGCTCGACCTTAATTCCGCCTCTGTGATATTCGGTGGGATTGGGAGTAAAGACGCCGTACATGGTTGTAGCGCCGATATCTCCGCCGCGTCCGAAGCCGGGGTTAATTCCGCCTATTCCGCCGTCGTCTCCGCCGAAGCCGGGGAAGCTGGGGAAGTGCGGGAATACGCCGTACATAGTGGTGGGGCCTAAACCGCCTTCGTCATGGCCGGGGAAACCCGGGAATCCGGGGAAACCGGGGAAGCTGGGGAATCCGGGGAAGCTCGGAAGGCTCGGCTGAGGCTGGATGAATACTCCGTACATCATGCTGGAGATAGGATTGGAAAATCCGCCGGATACGGAAACGGTGTCCCCGAACAGATAGCTGGAATTAAGACTGTTGATTTTAGAGGCGTCAGCCTGACCGGCTTGATTTACATTGCCGGGGTTGAATATGCTGTTTAGGTTGGGCAGATTAAAATTAATCATAATTTATTCCTCCTCTTGAACCGTTTCTTCAGCTTCGGCAGCCTGCATGTCCGGCAGGTTGGGACCTACGTAAACCTGATGGGCCTGTACTCCCATGTCGTGGATCTTTTCGGTTATCATACCGATAGCGACTACAGCGCATCTGTTGAGACCGGCAGCATACCAGGCGCACTCTTCGCGCACGCAAGGTTTCTGCAGGAGGGGACAAAACTCACCCATTATTTACTTCCTCCAAAAAAAATTGAAAGCTGATCAATAGTATTTATAATAGTATATCATAAAACTAAAGAACTGCAATATCTGCAGATATGTGTCTTTGATAAGATTTCCAACCGACGCGCTGAACGCGATTCGGCAGCCTGTAATTATGGCGTGCCGGCCGTTTGTTTTGTTCAGCCGATACCAGCAGGCTGTTTTACCTGGCTTCTTCGCCGCCGTAATGCTTCAGAAGCTCCGGCAAGCCGCCGCGGAAGCCCTGTCCGACAAAATTGACGCGCCAGGTCCCTTTGCGGTATATCTCCAGAGCGATAATAGCTTTTTCCAGGAAGAAGTCTTTGCCCAAAAATTCGCAGGAAAGTATGCTGCGGTTATCCTGCAGAATATTGACCGTATGCTTTTCGATGGCCGACATTATTCCGTCTCCGTCGATGCTTACGGTAAAGACCAATTTGTTTACCGTATAGGGAAGCTGGACGAGGTCTACGCTGTACAAAGCCCGCCCTTGCTGGAGGGTGACCTCGATTTCTTTATTGGGCGACTGCTTTTGATTGTAAAAGACCATATAGCGATCGTCGGAAAGCTGATTCCTTTCGTCCACTCCGAAGCAGGAAAAATCGTAAACGGAACGTCCGTAAATAGCCAAATCGACGGCAATTTTAGCTTTAGTGTTTAAATAATCTTCCAGCTTGGTGCGGAAGCCTCTCTGTACCTGCATAGCTGCCCTCCTTACTTACGGCGTCAATGCTTTAAAAATCTCTCAATATAGCGGCCTCTTCCGGTTTTCCCCAGGAAACGTCCGTTATCTATAACGGTCTCTCCCCGGCTTATGACGGTTTCCGGATGAGAGGAAACTGTGTAGTTTTCATAAGGCGACCAATCGGCTTTTTCGTGCAGAGTTTCAGCTTTAATGGTATAGGGCTCGCGGCTCCAGACGACAATATCGGCGTCAAAGCCTATGTTTATCTGTCCCTTGCAGTTCAGACCGACAATTTTGGCCGGGTTGGCGCAGCATACCTCGACCCATTTGCCAAGGCTCATGCCGGGCAGATCTTTGATCAGCATCATGCGGGTCTCCACCGAGCTCAGACCGCCGGGAACCTGATTGAAGGCCTGAGCCCGGTTCTTTTCGGCTCTGGTAAAGGGACAGTGATCGCTGGAAACGGAATCAATAAATCCGTTGATGAGAGCCTGGGCCAGCGGCTTCTGGTGGCCTTCCTCGCGGATGGGCGGGGAGCAGACGGGCAGATTTCCCATTTTGTGGAAGATTGAACTGTCCAGACAGGTGTAATGGGGACAGGTTTCGGCATAGACGGTAAGTCCGTCCCGGCGGGCTTGGATAATTTCGTCTATATCCTGGCGGCAGCTCTGATGGAATAAAAAGATCTCCGCTCTGGTCAGCCTGGCCAGCTCCAGAACGCGATGTACGGCTTCGGCTTCAAACTCGGCGGGACGGCAGAGGGGGTGGAAGGAGGCGTCCGTATGTTTATAGCGCAGATGCTTGGCGACCAGGGCCTGAATCACGCCCCAGTTTTCGGCATGCACAACCGCCAATCCGTGAGCTTCGGAAATAGTCTGCAGAGATTTGCAGAGCTGCAGATCGTCCAGGGCGAAGCCGTAGGCTGTGTAATGCTTGAAGCTGGGACAGCCGGAGGAGGTCAGATCGAAAACCTGATCCAGCTTGTCCATATCGCTGGGCAGAATTGACATGTGCAGGCTGAAGTCCGTGCAGCATTCCTTTTCGGCCTGGGCGCGGCGGCGGTCGAGAGCCTCCTGCAGCGTTTCCTCGGGCAGCGCCTCCACGAAGTCCATAGTCGTAGTGGTTCCGCCGAACAGAGCTGCCAGAGTGCCGCTGGCAAAGGTGTCCGTCGTGTCGCAGCCGGCCACGTGGTAGCTCATATGAGCGTGGACGTCGACGCCGCCGGGCGTAACCAGCCGCTCCTGGGCGTCGATAGTCCGCTCTGCGCTGCAGAATTCGCTTAAATTGTCTCCTATAGCGGCGATTTTTCCGTTATTTACGGCGATATCACCCTTTACAGCCTCGCCCCCGGCGATTAAAATACCGTTTTTTATGATTAAATCCATAGCGGCTCCGATGTTGCAAAAATATTTAAACGGTATTCGACAAAAAAAAATATTTACCGCTTATATTGCTCATTTATTAAAATATTGAATTCATTTTTGTCCTTCCGCGCCGCCGTCTCTGCGCGGCTGAGCCTGGCGCTCTGTTCTTCCGCGCCGTCGGTTCTTCGGCGCCAAGTCTGGCGCTCTGTACTTCAGAGCCCGTTGAAGAATCTGAAATTGATCGTTATCAGAGCAGAATTTCGGCAATTATAGGACGCGGGAGTCAAGATAAATAGGAAAAGCGGCGAAACGGCTTTAATTCAATAGATTTAAACAAGACATATCCTTCGACGGGCTCAGGGCTGCATTAAGAACTTGTCATTCTGAGCGGCAGCGAAGAATCTGTATATTTATACTTTTCCAGAATTTGTTTGCGTTTATGATACTTTTATTTTATGCAGGGAGGCTTGCATGAGCAAAATTTTTAAGAAAGCGGCCGCCGGCTTCAGGCTATGGCTGCTTTCGGCTGTAGTGCTGGCGTTAATGAGCGGCTGCGGCGGAGGCGGGGGCGGCTCCGCGTATTCTCCCTCTCCCGGACCGAGTCCCAGTCCGACTCCCAGTCCCGAACCGGTCGGCACGACGGCCAGCGTCAAATATATTTTTGATTTGGTCCAGGCTAAGCAGGTCGGCGCTCAGGCGGCGATCTTTGAGTTCAGGGGCTACGACTCCGAGCTGTCCCTTATTTACGGGCCGATCGTCAGAAAGCGCGGCAGCTTTGCTTCCGACGGTTCCATTGTGCTGACAGAGGTCCCTGTCAGCGTAAAGTCGCTGGTAGTCATGATGAAGGACAAGGACAAAAATCTCTGCGGCCTTACTCAGAACAACGATGTCAATCTGATTGCCGGCAAGACCAAGGTCATCGACAGGCCCGATTTCAGCAGCACGGCCAGCGAGCTGGGCGAGCGTCTGAAGAGCCTGACGGTCTCTCCTGAGAGCGTTTCCCTGGATATAGGCAAGACCGCCGATTTTACGGCCAGCGGCGTGTTTAAATGCAATAACGGCATTACCCTGGATTCCGATTTGACCGAAGTCGTCGTCTGGAAGAGCAGAGACGCCAAGGTGGCCGAGGCGGTCGGCGGCGGCAGATTCAGGGCCGTCGAGCCCGGAGCGGCAAAGATAAGCGCCGTTTTGGGCAAAAAGTCGACAGATGCTGATATCTCCGTCAATACGCCCTCTCAGTTTGTCTCGGATATCCATGTCAGCCTGAAGAATGCAGGGCTGCCCGCCGGAATAAAGACAGCGATCCGCGGCTACGGCAAGAACAACAAGCTTTTGCTTGCCGAACAGATATTCAGCGGCGGCAAGGCTTATGACTTTACGCTGAACAGCGTAAATTCAAAGGTCGTTAAAGTGGTTTTGACAGTCTTTGCAGCAGACGGTCAGCTCTATGCCTGCAAAATTGCCGACGTCTCTCTCAAATACGGAAAGACTTACGAAATCGGAAGTTCCGGCTTGCTGACTGGCAAAGAACTGCTGGCTAAAGCCGAGCTGTCAATGACGGCCGAGCCTCAGGCCTTGGAAATAAATAAAAGCGTCAAGATCACTCCGCTGCTGAAGTGGACAATAATTCCCGGCGTTTTTACCTTTACGCAAAGCAGTATCGATTATTTTTCTTATAGCCTCAAGCAGAGCCAAACCGTTTTGAAGCCGGCTTCCAAGGCCAACGTTTTCAAAGGGGCTGCGGAGGGAACCTGCAAAGTCGGCGTATCCTACAAGACCCTGACTGCCGATCCGGTTACGGTGAGCGTAACCGATCCCGGCAATTACAAGGTCAATGTCAGGTATTCGGCTTCCGGTCTGCCTGAAAATGCCTCGATTGTAAATTATCAGTTCTATCAGGACGGCAGGGCGGTCAGCGAGCTCTTTATCAGGGACAGCGCCGGTCAGGAAAAATTTGATCATGTCTGCGATAAGGCCGATACCCTGGTAATTTTCGTCAAGGACAGCGACGGTCTGCTGGCCGGTCTGGCCTATAAGAGCCTGGCCTTTAAGGACAGAGTCTGCAATTTGGACAACGTTGCCGTCAAGCAGGGTACAGACATGAGCAAATATGTGTCTGCCTTCAGCGCCGCTCCCGAAATTGCGCTGCAGAATACCGGCGAGCCGATCGATTTTACCGCTCAGGCCTCCTTTAAGTTCGGTTCCAAAATAGCCGTTGATCGCGACGTCACTTCGGAAGTGCGCTGGAGCGGCGAGGGAATGAGCGCCGACGAAGATGTTCCCGGCCGATTTACGGCGGCTGCCGGCGGCGAAAAGTCGGTGAAGGCTGTTCTGGCAGGCGGGGAGGCTGATTGTCAGGTCTATATCAGCGGTTTAAGCGGCGATACCAACTATAAATACGGCGAGACGGATTCGCTGAGCGAAAACAGAATGGGCGTGCTGGTCAGCTACGGCCCCGACAGCATTTATGACGACGGCAGCGTTGACGGAAAAATAACGGTCTGCGGCAGCGCTGAAGATGCCGAGGACAGAGAGTCTGTTCTGAAAGAGCGGCTGCTGCTGCATAAGCGGCAGACGGAGGCTGAAGAAGCCGCAGTCGCTCCCGGCGGCAAGATAGTTCTTTACGATCTGCCCCAGAAACGCCGCAGTCAAATTATCGCCGATCCTGCCAAGCTGCAGAGCAGAGCTTTAAAATCCAATTACAGCAGGAGCAGCGGCGAACTCGATTATGCCAACGCGGTAACCGGCGATACCATTGAAGGGCTGCATGCGGAAAGCATCCGCGGAGCGGTCCGCACTCTGAGCGCCAAGGTCATGCTCTCCGGCAAAGACAGCGGCAATACTGGCCAGGTTATGGTGCTGGCGGAGCTTGTCAACGGTGAGCCGGTCATAACCGCCGAGCAGGCTGCGGCGTTTGACGCGGTAATGGGCGGTTCCAATCCCTTTGATAAAGACGGCAAGGCCATTTTGACCAGAGTGCGCGAATCTTTCGGCCATGAATTCGGCTATGGGGTAACCGGAAGCGCCAAGGGCGGCATGGATGGGATCGAAAGGGTCGTCTTCCTCTTCTTGGATCCTTCCACGCTGAGCAGCGGCTCTTCAATCGTTTACGGTTATCAGAATCCCGAAGACGCCTTCCCAAAAAGATATTTCGATCCCGATAACGACGAAAGCAACGAAGCGGAGATTCTCTATCTCAACCCCAGCGTTTTGACTGACAATCCCGGTCATATTTACGAGACGGCCGCCCATGAATTCCAGCATCTGATCAATTACAACGAAAAATACGTCCACGACGGCAAGTATAACGGAGAATACGGCGCGCTGATGCTCAATGAAGGCGACGCCTGCTTATCCGCAATACTTTGCGGATTTGATTTGAACGACCGCGAGATCGGCGGCATCTCTTACGATGCGGTTACCGCCCGTTCCCGGGCCAGCTCATATCTGCAGTCTATCAGGAACGGCAATATCAAGGAGTTTGATACCGCCATATACGGCACGGGCTTCTGTTACGGTCAGGGTCTGACTCTTATGTCCTACATTTACGACCGCTTCGGATTAGAGGCTGTAAAGACCTATACGGCCAACAATTATATTGCCTTGGGGCTGGGCGACGATTACGACGTTTTGGCCTATGCCGTCAGCGAGGTTTCCGGCGAAGAGCTGAGCTTTGCGGAGCTTTTCCGCGATTTCGGCCTGGCCTGCGCGCTGAGCGACGCCAAAAACGTTTCCGGCGCTGTCCCTGAAAAGTATAAGCTCAAGACGGTCGTTCCCGGCAAAACCTATACCGGTACAGTTTTGGCGGAGCTGAAAACCGTAAGGCCCGTTGTCTGGAAGACGGACGAGGCTTTAAACGTTCCCTATGTAGTGCCCTGGTCCAACGGCTGGTATTTAACCCCCGATCAGAGCGAAAGCGCCTCAGGACGCAGCATTATGGGCGTTTGGGGAGTCAGGGAGCTCTTCGGCATGGTTATATTCGATCCCAATCTGAAGTATAAGAAGATTGTCGAATAAGATCCGCCGGCTTCAGAAAAGGCTCCGGCAACAGTAATACAAGGCTCCGACAGCCGGGCGCAGCGCCCCGCAGGTTCGGGGCCTTTTTCTTATTGTCCTCCGGCGCTCCCGGCGAAGGAGCTGCCGCGCAGAACATGTGTCATCCTGAGCCATTGGCGAAGGATTTATGCAAAATAGGTATAGATTCTTCGCTTCGCTCAGAATGACAGGAGTTTAATGTCCTCCGACGCTCCCGGCGAAGGAACTGCCGCGCAGAACATGTGTCATCCTGAGCCTTTGGCGAAGGATCTATGCAAAATAGG
>JAFTAM010000115.1 GCA_017458675.1 bacterium | reverse complement strand
TCAACAACTACGGCTACGATTTCCCCCATGCCTAAGGAATCATTAGAGCCTTAAGCAGCCCGAACGGGGGATACGCCCCGAAACAAATTCAATAAGGACGTAAAAGCGGCAGAAAGAGCTGCCGCCGACGTCCGGACGGAGCGACGCACAAAGTTTGGGCGCCGCCCCAAAGCCGCCGCGGCCTTCAACGGCCAAAGCGGCTTCTTTATTCCGCCTGACCGGCAATACGGCGAAACAGGCGGCGGACAGCCAGGAATATGGCCGAATCCGGAAAGAATATTGCCGAAGGCTGTTGAAACCGTCTGAATGAAAAAGCTGCTGTTAATTGGCATATGCCTTCTCTTAGGTCTGTGGCTGTCGAGCTGTAAAAGCGAGAAGCCGGCAAGCCCCGAGCAGAACGCCCCCGCCGCCGGAGGCGGCCCATCCGTTGTCTTCTCCAGCGAAATCGAGGAAGCCGACGTCTGGATTCTGCCTGAAACTAAGGAAAATCTGAAAACCACCGTCTGGGGGACGCCCTCCCTCAAAAAAATCGGAACCGGCGAAAAGCGCAGGTTCTTTTTGACCGCGCCCGGCGAGTCCGGCCTTTACATCGTCAGAGCCATAGATAAGAACGGCATGTACTATGCGGCGAACAGCCTGGTTCTCGAAGAAGAATGCTGTCTGCTCCTGAAAAAGGGAAGCGAACCTATGTCCGCAGTTATCGAAGTAACGGCCAAAGACGGCAAAACGGTCAAAACCTATCCGGTCTTTGCAGCCAGGCTGTAAACGTCTTAAAATGCAGCCGACCCGCCGAGGCTGCCCTGCTCCCACCCCGGCATCCGCTTTAAATCTGGGGATTGCGGCTGCTACTACTGATGTATATAAAAGATTTAAGCCGCATTTTTATTAGGAGTTAAACCGTCCGAACCATGTTTAAAATCATCTCTGTTTTCGCATTGCTTCTGACCGCCTCGCTTTGGCTTGCGCCCGGCAGCGAAGCCCAAGCCGAAACTTCCCCTGCACCTGAGAGGCGGCCTCCGGCTGTCCAGGCCTCTCCCGCCTGGGTATGCGCCCTGCCGGCCGCGGCCGACGCTAGGCAGCTCTTTGTTGTCGCCGCCTGCGGCCAGACCGCAGCCTGGATCTCCATGCACGAAAAGGACGCCGAAGGCAAATGGCAGATGATCATGACCACGCCCGGCTTCATCGGCAGAAACGGGCTGGGCAAAACCAAAGAGGGCGACGGCAAGACCCCTGTCGGAGTATACTCTTTCAACCGCGCCTTCGGTATTGCCGAGGACCCCGGCTGCGCTATTCCCTATGTGCAGGCCGACGAAAATTCCTACTGGTCCGGCGACTGGCGCGAAGGCAGACGCTGCAATGAGCTGGTGAGCATTCAAGACTATCCGGATTTGGACGTCAAAAACAGCGAACATATTTTCAACTACATTTTCCAGTACCAATACTGCCTGAACATCAGCTACAACAAAGAGGGCAAGCCCGGTCTGGGCTCGGCCATCTTCCTGCACTGCTTCGGCGATCGCAAGCCCTACACCGGCGGCTGCGTAGCCATCCCGCAGGAAAAGATGCAATTTGTCATGCAGCGCGTCACGCCCGAATGCAAGGTAGTGATAGACAGCCTGGAAAACTTAGGCGGCAGCTTCTGAACGTCAGCGCCTTTATTCATTTTGTAAACCTGAGACAACACATACCGTCGAAAAACAATAGAATATGTATATATCCGAAGCTACGTTCGGATTTCCGCGCAAATATTATTGACCTGCCCGATACCCCTGCGTTTGCCGCTTCGAACGTACCGCTCAGCATTAACTAATATTATTTATAAGGGAGAAAACTGTACAAGATAACGCTCTTTCATATTCATTTTCGCTATCCTGTTAACCGTATTTCTGGGATTCACCCTAACTGGCTGCGGAAACAGCGGCTCGGCTTCCTCAGCAGCTGCTCAGAGCGATGGAGCCGGACTTTACGATGCCGGCGGAAGGCTGATTGTAAATTGGAACTATTTAGTTAACCGTTACGATCTGGATATTGAAAGAAATTATAATCCCCCCATCATCGGCAAGCAGACGGACAGGCTGAATGCCAAGGAGACTTCGCTTGCCCAGCTTTTGAACGAAGCCAGCGGGGCTGTTCTGCCCAAAGGAATAACCCGAGTGGGCAACGCTTTCTCCGGTTCGAAAGGCCTGGAAAAGGCGACATTGCCTGAAGGCGTTAAAACCATCGGCAGCGGCGCATTCGCTGACTGTTCATTTTTGAAAGAGGTTCTGATCCCGACTAAATTGGACAGCGTGGCTGAAGATGCTTTTAAAGGCTGCTCCAGCCTGACTGCTATTGTTTATGCGGGCGCCGTTTTCAAAGATGCTCAGGAATTCATCGATACCGTAAACGGCGGCTCCGACGGCGATACGGATACCGATGACGATACAGACGCCGACTCGGACGCCGATGCCGACGCCGATACCGATGCAGACGCCGACTCGGACGCTGATACAGACGCAGACTCAGACGCCGACGCCGATACAGACGCAGACTCAGACGCCGACGCCGATGCCGACTCGGACGCCGATGCCGACGCCGATTCCGATGCCGACGCCGCTGCCGCCGATTTTCCCAGCAACCCTAATTTAGGAAAAGTTAATGAAATCTGGGCTGTTGCATCGGACGGTTCCGCAACGGTAACCTGGAGCTCAGTCGAAGGAGCTGAAGGATATTGTCTTTTCAAATATGACGGCAAAAAATTCCAGACTTTCAGATATTCAGAAATACCTTCAAATTTCTTTACCGGCCTTAAAAACGGTACCAAGTATCAGTTTGCGGCGGCAGCCTTTACAAGAGATAACGGCATAGAATATTTCGGAAAATTTTCTGACATCATTACCGTTATTCCACAAAACGACACTTTAAAAATAAGCGATTCATTTATCGTTCTTCACAAAGGAAATAAACATCAGCTGCATTGTCTGCTTTATGATGAGCCGCAGAGCGTTGTCTGGAATTCTTCTAACGAAGCCGTAGCCTCCGTCAGCGAAGACGGACTTGTCACCGCGAAAGAAGGAGGCGAAGCGGTCATTACCGCTGCCGATGGGGAAAAATCCTTAGAATGCACGGTATGCGTAGACCGCAAAGCTCCCGCCCCCCGCGTCGATACGGCTTCCCGCTATACGCTCGGTGAAGACGGCATTTATTATAACGGCGGAAACAGCCGAAAGGCTTCGATAAAATTTGTCGGCGACCTTATGGCTTTGCACAATCATATGTCGGCGGCAAAACAGGATGACGGATATTATGACTTTTTCCCTTCCTTTATAAGAGTTGAACCTTTGTTGCAAAAGGCCGACCTGGTTATAGGCAATCTGGAAACCACTCTTTCGGAATCGTTTCCCTATTCAGCCGATTTAGAATTCTATATGGGCATATCTAACTGCAATACCGTATCCTCATACCTGGACGCTTTAAAAACCAGTCATTTTGATATGTTGGTTACCGCAAATAACCACTACTGCGATTCCGGCCCTCAAGGAATAATAGAGACCCTGAATCATCTCGATCAGTATAATTTCATGCACATCGGCACTTACAGAAACGCTTCTGAAAACAGAGTTATTGTCGCTGACGTCAACGGCATAAAAATCGGCTTTTTAAATTATAACAATAAGACTACCAACGGCAAAAGCGCCATGTTCACCGAAGAAGAGCAGAAGAATATGCTGGGGAAATATTACCGTTCGCGCGTCGAAAACGATATTAAAGCCGCAAGGCGCTCGGAGCCGAGTTTTTAATAGTTCTCATTCATTACGGAAAACAAAATTCCGTTGACGTCATTGACAAACAAAACAGTATAAATCAGTTTTTAGCCGACAGCGGCATAGATATGATTGTCGGTTCTCACCCTCATCTGCTGCAGAAGTTTTCTTATGTGACCTCTAAAGACGGGCGCAAGGTACCGGTGGCCTATTCCCTCGGCAATTTCTGCTCGAATTTGGCACAGCTCGCCTTAAACAGATACAACATCATCTTAAACGCTGAGCTGACTAAAGAAAATAATAAAGTCGCCGTTGCCAATATAGACTATACCCCCTGCTGCATCCTGTCAGAGGCTTCGGAAGGTCAATTCATTATTGCTCCTACACGCCAGACAGAAGGTCTTTCCCAAGAAGAAACTGATTTATTGAATGAAGCCGACAAAGCCATTCAGAAAATCATAGGCGGCGAAATCAAGCCCGACTGACAGACAATGCGGATAACATGCCGCCTCAGTCCCTGAAACTGCAGGCGGCTTTTTTGTGCTCGGCTTCGAAACGCAAAACTTCAAATTTTTTGAACTTTTGCGTTTTAATCAAAGAATTAACCGATACCAAAGCGAAAAACCGAATATGCACGAATCGGCGAACCCGTTTAAAAAACGGCGTCAAACAGAGCGCCGCCTGACTGCGGAAAACCTTAACCAGACAGTCAAATAACGTAAAGGATGAAAGAAACGCTCAATAATGGAAAACTTTAAATATATAACCCTGCGGGAAAGACCAGAGCTCAAAGACGCGGCGGCCCGCTGGTTTCACGCTAAATGGGGCGTCCCGGCCCAGGCCTATCTTGACTGCATGGAAGACTATCTGAGCGGCAGAACCGAATACGGCTGGTTCCTCTGCCTCAGCGGAGAAAATATCGTCGGCGGCCTGGGAGTCATCGAAAACGATTTTCACGACCGCCCCGATCTGGCGCCCAACGTCTGCGCAGTCTATACCGAAGAAGGATTCCGCGGCCGGGGAATAGCCGGAAAGCTCCTTGACGCCGCCGTCGCCAATCTCAAGGCCAAGGGTATTTCCCCCGTTTACCTCGTCACCGAACACGTCGGCTTTTACGAACGCTATGGCTGGGAATTCCATTGCTTCGTCCAGTGCATCTGCGAAACGGAGCCGTCACGAATGTATATACATCACTAGACCCATAATTTACCGTGTTCTGACAGGGGAAACAGAAAGCTTGAGCCTTCTGAAGGGGGCAAAGAAAAGCTGCGAGCGACGCCATGTTAATACATTAATTTGTATTGACGCATTAATAAAATGTCATTATAATCTTAAAAAAAAGGAGAAATGTCATGAGCAGTATGCTTCAGGTCCGAATTGACGACGATTTAAAAACACAGGCAGCCATGGTTTACGAACAGCTCGGTATAGACCTTTCCACCGCAGTACGTATGTTTCTGAAAAAAAGCGTAGCCGTCAACGGTATCCCTTTTGAACTGAGAAACGACATCAGCGCCAAAGGCGCCGCGGCATTGGAAAATATGAGAGCGACAGCCGAAAAGAACGGGACCGCGGAGATGCCGCTTGATGAAATAAATGAAATTATCGAGCGTTCCAGACGCGCCTCAAATCAGTTATGAAATACTACGCCGTCATAGATACCAACGTGATAGTTTCATCTGTGCTTAAAAAGAATTCGCTTCCGGGCGAAATCATAGATTTTGTCATTAACGGAGAAATTATTCCTCTGCTTAACCAGGAAATACTCAGCGAATATCAGGAGGTTCTTTCAAGAAAAGAATTCGGATTTTCGGAAGCAGACGTAACAGAGCTGATTAAACTTATAAAATCAAAAGCCATTTACCTTCAGCGCTTAAAAAGCGAGGAGCCGTTCAAAGACCCCCGACGACGCCGTATTTTACGAAATCGCCCTGTATGCGCGTCAGTTTACCCAAGCTTATTTGATTACCGGCAATAAAAAGCATTTTCCCATAAAGCCTTTTGTGGTCTCCCCCAGAGAAATGCTTGATATTATCGCCGATAAGCCTGCCTGACCGACGCCCCGGCCGGTCGGCAAAAAACGCTTTAAGGAGCATAGTCATGAAAATAGTCATCGTTAACGGAAGTCCCAGAAAGAATTGGAACACGGACCGGCTTTTGAAGGAAGCCCAAAGGGGGGCCGAGGCGGCCGGCCACGAGGTCGAATACTTCGACTTGTACAGCCTTAATTACAGCGGCTGCCGGAGCTGTCTGGCCTGCAAGCGCAAGAACATTGCCGAGCCCTGCCGCTGCTATTGGAAAGACGAACTGACGCCGGTTCTGGAAAAGGTCCTGCAGGCCGACAGGCTGATCCTGGGCTCTCCTATATATTACGGCCAGCCGACCGGAAATCTGCGCTGCTTCCTGGAGAGGATAACCTTCCCGGCCATGTCCTACAGCACCTATACCAGCGTATTCAAAGGGAAAACCGACGTTGACGTATTCCTCACCATGAACGCCGATGAGAATTATTACCGGGAGTCGTACGCAGCCAAAATGGAAGAGTATTTTATGCCCTTCCGCTTCCTCAACGGCAAGCTCCGTTTCTTCCCCGTCTGCGATACCCTGCAGGTCAAGGATTACTCAAAATACGAGATGGCCTCTTTCTCCGAGGAGCATAAAAAAGCGGTTCACGAAGCGCAGTTCCCCGCCGCTTTAGAACTGGCCCATAAGATAGGCGCGGGGAACGCGGAATAAAGCCGCCGCCCGCCTCTGTCAAGCCATTAACCGTATTATCTGCAATTAACGAAGGAACTGCAAATTATGATAAATAAATCCATTGAAGTCAACGCCGATAAATGTATTTACTGCGGCCGGTGCCTCGCCGACTGCCTGTCAGACTGCCTCGAATTCAATGCAGACAAAATCCCTCAGTACCGAAGCGGCGGTCGGCAGCGCTGTTTCGCCTGTCAGCACTGCATGGCGGTCTGCCCGGCCGGCGCCCTCTCCTTCGGCGGCATCGATCCGGAGACTCTGCCCAAAGCGGCCTTCGCCGACGGCGAGCAGATGCTGCTGAGCATAAAATCCAGAAGAAGCGTGCGCAGCTACAAGCAGACCGACGTTCCCTCCGAGACGCTGGACAAAATTAAGGAAATGCTTTCCTATCCTCCCACCGCCTGCAATTATGACAGCCTCCATTTCAGCATCATCGGTACAAAAGCCAAAATGGACGAAATACGCCGGACTACCTATAAGTGTCTGGACGCCATAGACGCAGCCTCTCCCTTATACAAATTCAAATGCATCCTGGAGACCTCTCTGCCCGGCCGCCAAGACCCGATTTATGCAGGTGCTCCCACCATGATTGCATGTGCATTCAGCAAGTTCAACACCGCTCCCGGCTGCGAAAGCGTCGATCCCATCATCGCCCTCTCTTATTTTGAGCTCTACGCTCAGAGCCTGGGCCTGGGAACCCTTTGGGACGGCTTCGCAACCATAGCCGCCAGGAGTTTCCCGGAGGTTTACGCCCTTCTGGAAATTCCCGAACAGTATTCGCTCAGCTTCGTCCTCCCCTTCGGCCTCCCCGCCGTCTCCTACGCGCGCACACCCCACCGGAACAGACACAGCATAAAGATTGTCAGATAACCCCAACCCCCGGCGGCCGCAGGCTAACGCGTCCGCCGGGGGAAGTGCAGCGCCAGCCGTTATTGCATATGCATTTTAATATAATGAACGCCTACAAAGAAAGCTAAGCCGATGAAGCAAGAGCCGAAACTTATTTATGCTCTTAATAAAAATGGTGAATTAGTTCATATTGACGATAAAGATGTACTTAACGGCAAACAATGTGAATGTACATGTCCGGCATGCGGCGACAGCTTGATTGCGAAAAAAGGCAAAGAAAGACGGTATCATTTCGCACACGCTTCAAATGAAAGCTGTGCAGACGGTTACGAAACCTTACTGCACCTACTAGCAAAGAAGATTTTAAGCGAAGCCAAAAACATATTACTGCCAGCAGTTTATCTAGAATTAAACAATCACCGCTTTAAGATAAGCGAACCCAAAGAGATAGAAATTGAACACGTTGAAATAGAGAAGCGCTTAAGCGACGGCGATAATGTTATTATACCCGATGTAATTATTACCGATAAAATAAGCGAACGTGAAATATTTGTAGAGATAAAGGTCACTCATCCGGTAGACAGTCAAAAATTAACTAAAATCAAAAGAAGAAATAAATCCACCATTGAAATAGATCTGAGTAGAATAGAAACATATTACAACGACAAAGCAATAGAATTAGAACAGCTATTTTCAATAGCAGAAGCCAGAAAACACTTTGAAGAAGAATTGAAAAAAAACATCCTCGGCAAAAGCGATTATAAATACTGGGTTTATAACACATACGCTGAACATTACATCCAAAACGCGGTAAGAAAAGTATTAAAACCAGGCACATCAATGTATATACCTACATTGTATGCATTTTCAAAGTTGAAATACATATTACCGCATTTACATGAGTGCGACATTGATACTTTCCAAAGAATTAAAGACCATCCAGATAACTATAATGCATTAGAATCAAGCTATCGCAAATATTTAAATTTCAAAAAACTAATGCATCCAGAACAGTTCATCTTAAGAGATGAAATGAATATAATAATAAAAAAAGTAGAAATATTCAAAGATAAATTTTCTAATTGCCACACAATATTCATAACAACTGCTGATAACAACTATTTTTATTTAATTATTTGCTTCATTAAACTTAGCAAACAAGCTTTAAATGAAATTGAACAATCTAACTATCCGACCGTTATTATTGATTTAAGCGGCATGTCAGAGCAGCAATTTGACAATGATATTTTCCGTTCAATACTTCTAAACAAAGATTCGCGAAAGACAAGTCTGTTCAGCAAAGGCGAAAAAACATGGACAGAACGCATTTTTAATGCTGCAGCAGGCAAAATATCTATAAGACATGATTGGGGATTAGGTGATGTACCGCCAAAAGTGAAGTTTTGTCCGAATCCCGAAAAGCGGTTTCCGACTACAAAACCTGACGGTTCCATAAGATATGATGCCGAAGTATTTAAACACTGCGCATCTTGCCCTTGCTGCATATACATTATAAGAAGTCCTATATTTCCGTTACGTTTTCACGTTTTATGTTTATGGAGCAAAAAATCAAAAATTGAGAATTTTAACCAATTTAAATCATTTTACGCTAGAAACAAATATTATAAAGAAAAAAAATGGGGGACGGCCTATTCAACTCCTTATCCTGAGGACTTCTATTATCCTGACGATCCAGATGAAGACGAACTATTCACAGATTTTTACTGAGTTTAAATAATACTATCTTAACCAGCCCTGTCTATTGAAGATTTTTGCCCAAAATGGCAAAAATCTTCAACGGCCCGCTTGTCTGAAGCGAACGCCGCCTTTATAATTGCAGAGAAAGCAAAAATCTCAAAGGGCCGGCAAATACCGAATGAGAGAGATAAAACGGGATCTTTATCTGAATAAAATTATCAGGCGGCGCGGAAACGGACTGATCAAAATTATCACCGGCATAAGACGCTGCGGAAAATCATATCTTCTCGATCCGATTTTCAAAAATCATCTTCTGGCTGACGGCGCCGCCGAAGACCACATTGTCAAAATAGAGCTGGACCGGGCGGCAAACCGAAAGTTTCATCATGATCCCGAAGCCTTTGAGCAATACATACATTCCTTTATTAGAGACAAAGGAACTTACTATATTCTTCTGGATGAAATCCAGTTGGTTGAAGGCTTTGAATTTGTTTTAAACGGACTGCTGTATGAAAAGAATCTGGATATTTACGCAACCGGCAGCAACTCCAAATTTTTATCCTCCGATATTATTACCGAGTTCCGGGGGCGGGGCGACCGCATACATCTCAATCCCCTCTCCTTTTCCGAGTTTTATTCAGCCTGCGGCGGAGACAAATACGAGCTTTGGAACGAGTATCTGACCTACGGCGGCATGCCTTTGGTCCTGTCCCGGGAAGGCGACGCCGAAAAGGCGGAATATTTGAAAGAGTTGTTCGCTCAGACCTATATTAAGGATATTGTCAGCCGCTATCAAATCAAAAGGACTGATATTTTAGACGCTCTGATCAACGTTCTGGCTTCCTCCGTAGGCTCTTTGACCAATCCGCAGAAAATTTACGATACATTTAAAAGCCACGGAGAAAAGGAACTGTCTTTAAACACCGTCAACTCTTATCTTTCCCATATAGAAGACGCCTTTATCGTCCGAAAGGCAGAGCGCTATGACGTCAAAGGCAGAAAATATATTTCTACTCCCCACAAATATTATTTCTCCGACCTGGGCCTTCGCAACGCCCGGCTGAATTTCAGACAGCAAGAAGAAAATCACCTCATGGAAAACGCTATATACAACGAACTTGCGGTCAGAGGCTTCAACGTCGATGTGGGAGCGGTCGAGCTGCGCGAAAACGGCAGACGCATTCAGACCGAGGTCGATTTTGTCTGCAGCAAAGGCAGCCGCCGTTATTATATTCAGTCGGCTCTCAATTTAAGCGCTCCTGAAAAGACCGCACAGGAAAGCCGCTCTCTCAACCTCATAGAGGATCATTTTCAGAAGATTATCATCGTTCGCGATCCCGTAAAGCCCTGGTACACCGAAGACGGCATCCTGGTCGTCGGCATCCTGGACTTTATGCTCAAGCCGGAATTATTGGAACAATAGACATGATACCGCCTAGAGGTAAAATGCGGAAAAAAAAAGAGCGCAGCCGCTATAGGCTGAGCCCTTATAATTTATCCGCTGCAGCGCTGCAAATTACCAGGTACCGGTAGTTTTGCTTATGCTGGTTGAAGAAGCATCGGTGGCCGTAAAGCTGAGCGAGCTGGATGAGGTTCCGACGAAGGCCTTATAGCCTGCCATATCCTGATTGGTCAGCTTGACAGACGCCTTGCCGCCGTTGCTGCCTACGGTTCCCCACTGATCGGTCTCTTCAGCAATAAAGAGATAGTCGGAGGTTGAGCCCTGATTGAAAGTATTGCCGTTCAGCGTTATATCAGCGGTAATATTGGTGATATAGAACATAGGGACATTGGAAGAAGTAACCGTAAATTTAGAATTAGCAGCTTTAAAATAATCGGTTCCTTCAGAAGAATCGCCGGAGAAGCTCTGGTAAATGAAGATGCCGCCGGCGTCAATAGTGTGAGAAGAATTATTGCTTTCGCTCTTGCCGGTGCGATTGCCCGCGCCGGTACAGGAGAATTCGCATCCAGTAACATTAGCCGTGCTGCCGCCTTCTACGACAACCATCTGAACGCCGTTGGCGGTCCCTTCAGAATTGCTTACGGTAATTGTGCCGGTAGAATAAACCAGAGGACTGCCCGCACCATTAGTTTCCAAAGTCATATCGGAAGCCGTCACCGTTCCGCCGCCTCTGTCAGTAGCTAAAGCTGCGCAGGAGCTGCCCTGAGTGGTTATGTTGACATTACTGGCGGTAATCTTTCCGCCGTAAGTAGCATGGAGACCGCGGGAACCGGCATTGCCAGTAGTGGTAATTTCGGAATCAGAAATGGTAATCGAGGCGTTATTAGTGGCTACTATCGCATTGGAACCGTTGGCTGCGGTAGTAATGGAAGCATTTTTAATAACGGCGCTGGAAGCGCTGCCTGAAACTACGATAGCGCTGTTTATGCCATAGAAGTTATAATCGTCGCCGACTTGGCCGTTGGAAGCTCCGGAACCGCTCTTGGAAACGGAGACGCTGGATGCGCTTTTGCCGGTAATAGTCAGGCTTCCGCCGTTTACTACCAAGAACGCGACCTGATCGGCCGTACCGGAAGCTGCCGCATACTGACCGGAAGTTATTTCAACATCTACGCCGTCAATAAGATAAGCTGCTTTGAGGGTTTTAGAAGTTCCGCTGAAATTCACCGAAGCGCTGCCGCTGGTGATTTTATTGCCATTGGTATCGACAACGTCGTCGCTATCGGTATCGGCGTCCGTGTCGGTGTCGGCGTCGGCATCCGTGTCAGTATCGGCGTCGGCGTCCGTATCGGTATCGGCGTCGGCATCCGTGTCAGTATCGGCGTCGGCGTCCGTATCGGTATCGGCATCGTCGTCACCGGATTCAGTCGGGTCGGCAGTAGGTTCGGCAGTCGGCTCAACCGTGGGAGACACCGTAGGAGAAACTTCCGAATGGTTAACATTTCCGCTCGTTCCGCACCCCTGAGTAGCTAAAGCTAACGCTAAAAACATCATCAGTAAAAAGCTTATATAACGAAACTTTCTTTTTGACAACAACTAATTCTAGCCTCCTTAAATATTATTTATACTTCTATAAAGTATAGAAGTACATAGTATTAATAAGTATATCATAAAAACAAGTAAAGTAATTAAAATGAAGAAGAAAATTAAATAAATTTCAGCTCGCATAGACAAACTTAAGCCAAAGAGGAAGCGCCTTATGAACAATATCCTCATTTCTCTCGCCGCCTCGCTGGGGATTAACCTCCTCGGCATGTATATAAACTACCGCTGCTTTCTGCAGAGAAATTATCTTAAATGGTCGTTCAAGGTAATGGGCGGCGAATGTATGTCGGAAACCGGCTTCGGACTTTCGGTATTTCACACCTACGGGATGAGCCCTGAAGAGACGGACGGTCATAATCTCAGCTTCAGCCCCGTAAATTTTATAATATTTACGGCGTTCACAGCGCTGCTGATATATGGGGGACTCTTTCTTTGGCATAAATTCAGGCATAATCCCTGATACCTTTAGGCTGCGTTTTGTGCGAACTGAAGCAGGCTAATCTCAGCTTTCGGTCGAATTTCTTTAAGCTGTCGGTTTCCGGTCTGCCCGCAGGCGGTCCGGCCGGGACTGAAACTCTTTAAATTCGGAAATATACCCTAGAAGCTGCTTCCGGGCGATGAAAGGATTATAATACAGTGACAAAAGAGTTTAACTTGAAATATCTGACTAAAAACTGGAACCGCTGGTGGTCCGTACGTCCTCTGTTTAAATCTTCTCTTCTGCTGCGCAAACTCATCGGCGACGAAGACGCCAGAATAAACGCCGTCAACCTTTTAGAGCTCGGCAGCGGCCAGAAAGTTCTGGAATTAGGCTGCGGCCTGGGCGCCAACCTCTGCCGCCTCCATGCTACCGGAGCCCAGGTTGTCGCCGTTGACGAATCTCCGGAAAACGTGGCCGCCTCCCGAATCGAGGTCAGAGCCAACAACCTTATGAACATTAAGGTAATGAGCCTGGAGGAAGCCGAAAAGGAATTTGAGGCGGAGAGCTTCGACGCCATTCTCTGCTATAATACCTTCACCAGCACCGATCGCCAGGACCTCCTGCTCCACCTGGCCTGCAAGTGGCTCAAAACCGGCGGGAAAATCGCCGTAGTCGATTATGTGCCCGTCGGCGAAACCCATCCGGAGTTTATTCCTTTCGCCGCTCCCATCTATTCCGTAACCGGCAGCTCTCCCAACGTCCCCTGGCGTCTGGCCGTAAGCTCCTTCGTCAATATTCTCTTTGACGAGCCCTTCCAGGGCGGCCTGTGCCGTCTGGTATTCGGCAGCAAAAAAGAAGGCGCGGTCATTGAAGCTCCCAAGCCCAGAGTAGAAATTCCCGTCTGTCCTCCCCGCCCCGCTCCGGCCAAAAAGATAGATTTCAGCTTCTTTAAATTTAAGAAAGCCAAAAAGGAAGCTCCCGCCGCCAAACCGGCTAAGCCGGTTAAGCCCGCGCCGCAAGCCGCCAAGCCGGCAGAGCCCGCTCCTAAGCCTTCCGTCAAGGCTGCCCCCAAGGTTCAGCCTCCCCAGGCCGAGCCGGCTGCCGCAAAGCCTGAAAAACCGGCAGCTCCCGCGCCCACTCCCCAGCCTGCCGTCAAAGCCGCTCCCAAGGCCCTGCCCACCAAGATCGAATCGGAAGCCGCCGAGCCTGAAATACCGGCGGCTCCCGCGCCCGCTACCCAGCCGGCCCCCGCTCCTAAGCAGGAACTCCCCAAGGAGAGCATAGCTCCCGCCGAACCCACCAAAGTCGTCTCCCAACCCAGCGAGTCGGATATCACCGATATTCTGGAAATATTGGATATGGCCGACAAAGCTCAGGAAGCCCGCAAAGCCGAGGAAGCCAGGTTAGCTGAAGAGGCACGCAAGGCAGAGGAAGCCAGGAAGGCCGAAGAGGCACGCAAGGCCGAGGAAGCCAGAAAGGCCGAAGAGGCACGCAAGGCTGAAGAAGCACGCAAGGCCGAGGAAGCCAGAAAGGCCGAAGAGGCACGCAAAGCTGAAGAGGCACGCAAGGTTGAGGAAGCCAGAAAGGCCGAAGAAGCACGCAAAGCTGAAGAGGCACGCAAGGCTGAGGAAGCCAGAAAGGCC
>JAFTAM010000114.1 GCA_017458675.1 bacterium | reverse complement strand
GCTCGGCTGCAAAACCGTCGCAGACCTGCAGAAGCTCAGCGCCGAAGAACTCACGGAAGCCTGGACACGCTTGTACGGATTTTATCAAGTCCTCGGCATACGCACTTTCCCGGAGAGAGACGGCAGCTATCTGCCTCTGAAACCCTGGGAGGCATACGCCAACGGCGCCGCTAAGGACATTGAATTCCTTCAGGGCTGCAACAAGGATGAAATGAACACCTTCCTGGGCGCCCTCGGAGCGGACCTTTGGAACGCCTGGTCCAATGAACGCAAAGCAGAGAAGCTCGCCCAGCTGACGGACAGAGAGAAGGAACTGGCGGAAAGCTACTGCAGCGATATCCGGGGAGAGAGCTATGAAGCTACCGTTCGTCTTTTCAGCCAGATAATGTTTATCGCACCCCAAATCAGACTGTCAGAGGAACAGACCAAAGGCGGCGGCAAGTCTTACACCTACTACTTCACGCCCGAGTCCTCTTTGCCGTTGGTTAAATGCGGACATGCTATAGAGCTTTCGACTGTATTCAACCATCCGGAGATGACTGAATTCACGGGAAGAGAACTTGACGCGGCCTACTCGAAGACCGTACGAAAGATGTGGGTGCAGTTTGCCAAGACCGGCAATCCCTCGCTCAGCGCGGAAATCTCGCCTGACGGCAAAGCAAAAGAATGGCCGCTCTACGACTTGGAAAACAAGCAGGTTATGGTTCTCGACGAGCAAGACATCCATCCGGCCAAGGAGTCCGAGTTAAAGATTGTCGATTGGGAGAGAACCTACTTCCTGACCAACTATTATATGCCCTGATGAATTCGGCCAGGCAGACGCTCCGGAGTGTTTCGGCTTACTTCCCGCCGTTAGCGAGCAATAACATCTTTGAGCGGTAAAACTGCATTCTGCCTCTGCCGGCGGACGGCGTCTCTTCTTCGGAGGAGGCGCTTTTTTTATGTCCTGTCAGCGCGCGCTCTCCCGAACTTTGACGGCGCTTTCCTTCCGCCGGAAAGCGACGCCGTACTTCACCGCTCGGCGGATATGCGGCCCTAAATCGGCCTCGTATCGGCGCTCTTCTATCTGCCGCAGGCCTTCCTCGGCCCTATCGTCCAGATCGGCGTATTCGGCCGCCGTTTTCAGTTCAATAATAATGGCGCGCTTGTTGCGGCCGTCCTAGATAACTATGTCGCTGCGGCCCAGACCGTGCTCGCGGTTCGATTTTACATTGAGCCCCGCCCCGCGCAGCAGGCCGCTCACAAAACCGTGATAATAATTCTCGGCGCTGTCAAAATAGCTGATCGTGCCGTACAGAACGTCATTGAGCGTCGCCTGCACGGTCTCGGCCTCGCCGCTCCAGAGCGCCTGCACAAAGGAGCTGAAATCCTGCCGCTTTAAGGTTTCGCTGAACCATTTGGAAACCGTGCCCGTAAAGATCTGCCGCACCTCTTTATTGGGTATGACCAGCGCCGTCAAGCCGCTGTCAGGCTGCTCCGGGGCTTTGGTCAGATAGCCGGTCAGATAAAGCATAGTCCAGATATTGCTTTCGCTTTCATAGACAATATCATAGGTCAGGTCCTCAGCCAAATCTTCTTCCACGGCGGAGCCGTCAATCAGGCGCTCGATCTTATCCCGCGCAGCCTCGCCGGCCCGGTTGATCAGCGTCCTTAGCCATCGAAGAGGGCGACTTCATTATTCTTTGTCGCCCCCCCCCACCGGCGAAACTGACAGCCGCTGCAGCCGGGAAACCAGAGGTTGACCTTTTACATACGATAACATACAATACAACTGCAATATAATTAATTTTGCAGTTAAATAAAGGAGAACCTAAATATGAGTCAGCAGGTGATGAATCAATTTCGCTGTGATAAACAGCTTCGGGAAGATTGCGTCGCCATATATTCCGCTTTAGGTATGGACCTTAACACGGCTTTCCGTATGTTCATGGAAAGAACCCGCGCCGTACGAGGACTGCCGTTCCCGGCCGTATTACCGGAACAGACCATCACCGGTGAGGAGGCTTTGGGCATTTTTCAGAAGCTGCGCGAGGAAGCGGCAGACCTTCCGGAAATGACGCTGGATGAAATCAACAAAGAGATCCAGCAAGTCCGCGCGGCCAGAAAGACGCGGAAATAATGTTTTTTGCCGTCAAACATTTTCCGCATCGTACTTTCATAGTTACTCCTGCCGAAATGATGCAGATACTGTCGCAGGCGGAGCAAGAAAGATAACAATATGAAAGTGGTTTAACAAGCCTGATAATGTCATCCTGAGCCGGCATCGCCCCACGGCGAAGGATCTTACATGCCCAACGCGCCCGTTTTATACCTGCAAGCGCCGGCCTTAACGCACCGTATCTTTCAGCGTGTCCGCCGCCGCTTCGGCCAGGCTCTTTTCTCCTTTGAATACCGCCGCCGCGTTTTCCATAAAAGAGGTCAAACCTCTGACCGCCGCGCTCTTCTTATGAGGACATCCGAGGCAGGGGTTCACCGTATACTTGACGTATCCGAGCTTATAGGGACAGGTCGCGCACGAAGGGCCGCCCTCAGCGGAAATATTCAGTTCTAATTTGCTTTTATCCATATGGCCTCGCTCCCCTGTTGCCTCGCTCAGTTACCGCTGCTGCGCTTTTATCTCTGTTACGTTAATCTTAAATTTGCTCTGCGGGAATCCACCCCCAAAGGCCGCCGGCGGAAGTCCCGGCAAACGCTGCCGCAGAAACTGCATTTATTCTTCTTCCGGCTCCCCGTTTTCCGATTCTGCCGACATGGCGTCCAGCTCAGCCATCATTTTCGCCTCCCATTCCTCCATATCTTCCATCATGGCGTCCAGCTCAGCCATCGTTTCATCGGCTCTTTCATCAATCAGAGCCAAAGCTTCGTCTTCCGTAAGACTGCGGAAGTCTCTGCCGCCGCACTCATGGCAGAAGAATTCGTCCTCGCGGCAGTCCATCCCGCAGGATTTACACTGTTTAATTATCGACATTATTCTCTCCGTTATCCGCATAGAGCGCGCCCATGGCCTCAATCTCGCCGCGCATCTCCTCTACAAATTCCGGCGGACTCACCACCTTCACCCAGCTTCCCTGACTGAGCAGCCACATTTTAATGCCGTCGCCGTAAACTTCAGCTCCCAGCAGATAGCGGTCCTGACGCTTTTCGATTATCCTCGCGGTGGGCATCCGGTCCAATATTGCCTGCACCGAACGGCCGCTGTACTCAAAGCGGATAGTGCGCAGCTTTCCGGCCCACATCAGCAGACTGCGCTTCCGCAGCAGCCCCTCGTCAAAGACCGGCCAAGCCTCCGAAGAACGCTGGCGGTGCACCGTTAAACGCCGGATGCGGTCGACCCGGAAATAGACCAGCCTCCGCTCCTCGTCGTCCGTATCGAAGGCTATCAGATAAAAATACAGGTCGGAAAAGAGCAGGGAGGCCGGATAGCAGCGGTGGACCGCCGCGCTCCTGTCCATGCGGCAATACTCGACGCTGATCTCCCGGCGCTCAGCGATAGCTTCGGCCAACTGCCAAAGCACGTTCTCCACGCTCTCGCACTCATGCCTGACCTCGGCGTAATGGAACATCTCCTTGCGAATCAGCTGGCGCAGCAGCGGCCTGTCTGTCGGCGTCGTAAAATGCACCAGCTTATCTATCAGCTCCAGCAGCTTGATTTTGGGAAAGGCCCTGGCCCCTATGATCAGCTTGGCCAAAGCAAAAAGCTCGGTATTGGACAGAAAATCGTCAAAACAAAGCCGGTAAGCCTTCTGCTTATAATCATACTGCAGCGTCATATTGCCAACCAAATCGCGATGATCGGCCAAAAAAGCTTTCAGCTCGCCGACGCTCCGGGACACGCTTTTCTCCGAGACTCCGTACTCGTGGGCCAATTCGGCGACAGAAAGAGCTTCGCCGTGCAGACCGCGAAAGAAAATATCCAGAATACGCTCCTGTTTTTCCTTCGCCATATCAATAAGCTCCGCCGTTCCTAAGTTTTATATCAGGCCGAACGGACATACCTATGTCCCGACCAAAGCAAGCCGAACGGCTCCCCCCTATACAACTGTCTGAGTCCGCCATACTTCTCAAAGCGCGCTTGAGCTTTCTAAAAGAAAAAAAGGATAAATATATCTTATTATATATAAATATGCGGATCGCAAGCTTTTAATGGTATATGTTTGTAAAATTTATATTTTTTTGCCCTTTCAGCGGCGACAACCGCGCCGCCCCCAGACGCAGGATCTTGCATGTAAAACGCGCCTGCTGAAGCGCACGGGCGCAGGCTTCTTCGCTATCTCCTCTTTACCGCGCCGACTCCGAAGCCTTAACAAAACATTCCTTCCGCCAGAAGGCTACGCCGTATTTCACAACCCTGCGTATATACGGCTCCAGGCCGGCCTCATATCTGCGCTCCTCTATCTGCCTCAAGCCCTCCTCGGCCTTGGCTTCAAGCTGATCGTATGCCGGCGCAAGCTTTAATTCAATAATTATGGCCCGCTTGTTTCTGCCGTCCTCCACGACGATATCGCTGCGCCCCAAACCGCTCTCGCGGTTGGATTTGACATAGAGCCCCACGCCGCGCAGCAGGCCGGTCATAAAGCCGTGGTAATAATTCTCGGCGCTGTCAAAATAGCATATCGTGCCGTACAAAACGTCGTTGAGCGTATCATGCACCGTCTCGGCTTCGCCCCTCCAAAGGGCCTGCACGAAAGGAGACAGGCTCTCCCTGTCAAGACCGTCCTCAAACCACTGCGATACCGTATCGGTAAAGATCTGCCGGACCTCTTTATTGGGAATGACCAAGGCCGTACTGCCGTTATCGGGCTGTTGAGGCGCCTTTGTCAAATAGCCGGTCAGGTACATCATCGACCAAAGATTGCGCTCGTTTTTATAGACAATATCATAGGTCAGCTCTTCGGCAAGCTCCTCTTCTATAGCCTTGCCCTCAATCAGCCTTCCGATTTTCTCCCGCGTCTCATAACCGGCGCGGCTGATCAGCGTCCGCACTATGGCATTGCCGCTGGTATTGTTCCAATAGGCCTTAGGCTTAACAGAAGCGTCATGCTGCAGATCGTCAATATAGAGAAGCACATCCCAGGGGCAGTAGATCTCCGAACAGCTTCCGAAGCGGTAGCCGTCGTACCACTCCTTCAGCAAAGCCTTTTTGCCGCTCAGCTCCGCTTCGGCCAGCAGCCCGTCCACCTCTTTTTCGGTAAAGCCGATCTTATCGGAAAACTGGGCGTCGGATATTCCGTGACACTTAAAGTTGTTTAAGCCGGTAAAAATGCTTTCCTTGGCGATGCGCAGACAGCCGGTAAGCACGGCAAATTTGAGCGAGGTATTGGTTTTCAGCGCCGAACCCAGCATTTTCCGCATGAAGATTATCATCTCTTTATAATAGCCGTTCTGCTCGGCATAATTAATGGGAACGTCGTATTCGTCGATGAGGAGAATGACCGGCTGACCGAAATGGGCTTCCAAAGCCCGACAGATAACCTGCAGAGCTTCCGCTGTGTCCTTTTCCGAACCCTGCCCGCTGTCAATTACGGCTAACCGCTTTCTGTCTGCCAGAGCGACTCTTTCACTGTCTAAAAGGTAAGCGTGCTCTACGAGCAATCCCTGCAGCAAAGATGACATGCCGGCGCAGGCATAATCAAAGCTCAGCCCCTCGACACCCTTGAGCGTTATGAAGATCGTGGGATAGCGGTTCATCCATTTTTCGCAGAGCCCGGCGTTCCGGGAAACGGCCAGTCCCTCAAACAGGGCGCGGCTGTCCCTGCGGATATCGAAAAACGCCTGAAGCATAGTCATGGTCAGCGTCTTGCCGAAACGCCTGGGACGGGTTATCAAAGAGACCTTAGGCTGATTTCCGCTCAGCAGCTCCTCGATTAAGCCTGTCTTATCGACATAATATCTGCGCTCCTCGCGCAATATGCGGAAGATGTCTTCGCCTATAGCTATGTTAAGAGCCGCCATCCGTTCGTTCACTCCTTGCCTGAGAGTCGCCTGCCGCTTACATTTTACCCTGAAATGCGCAGGCCTTCAAGCTAAAGTTCAGGATTCGTCGCTTAAGGCTCCGGCTTCAGCGCACCGTATCCTTCAGCGTGTCCGCCGCCGCCTCGGCCAGACTCTTTTCTCCCTTGAAAACAGACGCCGCGTTTTCCATAAAAGAGGTCAAGCCTCTGACCGCCGCGCTCTTTTTGTGAGGACAACCGAGGCAGGGATTCACCGCGTACTTAACAAGTCCGAGCTTATACGGACAGTCCGCGCACGAAGGGCCGCGGTCAGCGGAAATATTCAATTCTAATTTACCGTTTCCCATATTGCCTCGCTCCGCATTGCTCCTGAGGGAAGGCGCGCCGTAAAGACAGGCCATGCCGCAATAACATAATTATTTCAGTATCGGCGCCGTCCTATCCTTTATCCTCGTACAGCCCGCGCATGGCCTCGATCTCGCCGCGCATTTCCTCGACAAATTCCGACGGACCGACGACCCGCGTCCGGCGGCCCTGACTGAGAAGCCACGATTTTATTCCGTCGCCGTAGGCCTCGGCCTCCAGCAGATAGGTCTCATGCCGCTTTTCGATAATTTTGGCGGTCGGCAGTCTGTCCAGCACGGCCTGCACCGAGGGACCGCTGAACTCGGAGCGCACGGTACGCAGCCTGCCTCCCCACATCAGCAGACTGCGTTTGCGCAGAAGCCCCTCGTCAAAGGACGGCCAGACGGTCTCGGAGACGCGCTTCCGGTGGACCGTAAGCTTTCTGATGAGATCGGCGCGAAATGCAACCGTTTAATGGCCCTTTTTTGTAAAACTTGTATTGTTCTTCCCGGCGGCGCATACCGAACCGGCTTCGACAGGCTCAGGGTGACAAAACCGGCATGGCCGAGCCAAACCATATCATTCCGAGCGACAAGCGAAGAATCTGTGCTCTTTTACACTTAAGCTCCTCCGCCACGCGGTTCCGGACGGCAAAGGGCAGCTTAACTCCCCATGAGCGGCGCCGCTTCATTGCCGTCGCTTTTCACCTTATCATCATACTAATCCAGCATGGCCTGTATCTCGCCGCGCATCTCCTCAAAAAATTCCGGAGGGCCTGCTACCCTGACCCGGCTGCCCTGGCTGAGAAGCCACATCCGTATTCCTTCGCCGTAAACCTCAGCCTCGATCAAATAGGTATTATTGCGCAGCTTTTCGATAATTCTGGCCGTCGGCAGCCTGTCCAGCACCGCCTGCACCGACATGCCGCTGTACTCAAAGCGTACGGTGCGCAGCTTGCCAGCCCACATAAACAGACTTCTTCTGCGCAGCAGCCCCTCGTCAAAATCCGGCCAATCCTCGGAAGAAACACGCTTCCGATGCACAGTAATACGTTTTATGCGATCGACGCGATAATATTTCGGTTTATGCTCTGCATCTTCTGAATCAAACGCTATCAGGTAAAAATAGAAATCAGAGAAAAGCACCGATGCCGGATACAGACGGTGGGTCACGGAAGTATGATCCATGCGGTTATAATCTATGCTGATCTCTCTGCGCTCAGAAATCGAGCAGACCAGCTGCCAGAGCACCTCATCCACGCTGCCGCACTCATGCCTGACCTCTGAATAGTGGTATAATTCCCTGCGGATCATCCCCCGAAGACGGGGCCGTTCTGTCGGCGTCGTAAAATGCTCCAGTTTATCGACCAGCTCCAGCAGCTTGATTTTGGAAAAGGCCCTCGTCCCTATAATCAATTCTGCCAGGGCAAAGAGCTCTTTATTGGACAGAAAGCCGTCAAGATGGAGCTGATAGCTTTTCTGTCTGTAATCGTACCTGAGCTCCGTATAACCGACCAGATCGCGATGATTGGCCAGAAATTCCTTCAGGTCGCCGATACTTCTCGAAACACTTTTTTCAGAGACGCCGTATTCACAGGCCAGCTCCGCAACATGCAGGCTTTCGCCCCGCAAAGCCCTAAAAAAGATTTCAAGAATTCGCTCCTGTTTTGTCAGTGCCATACTCAACTCCGCAATTTTTAGCCATTATAGCAGCCAAGCCGGACAGCCATGTGTCTGCGTAAAAATTGTGCAGAGATTTTTTTAGGGTATATTTAAGCCTCTGACGAATCTGCCTCCATAAAAATGGAACGAAGCTTTTACTGCTTTCTATAAGATAAGCAAAAACAGCATTCAGCAGACCGCTTTCGGTAAGTTAAGCAAAAACAAGCTTCCAGCATACATACTTAATAAAGGTTTTCTTTGTCGTGTACGCGGGGATTCTAGCGAAGCGAGCGCGGATCGGCAACGTCAAAGAAAACCGACACAGCAAAAACATGCCTGAAAGATTCCTCGCTGCGCTCAGAATGACAAGCAAAAACCACTCTCAAGCATTATTCAGACAAGCATATCGCCTTAACTTAATGACATTTCGGCTCAAACACGCGCAAACAGGTTATTTGGAGTCTTCGAAGCGCTCAGAATAATATCGGCAAGGCAGAATTATAGGACAGGCAGTCGCACCGGACGGCAGGAAGGGAAACGCTCAGATTAGCAAGGGCGGGAGCGCGCTCAGACGGCATTTTCCATATCTCAGATATTAAGCGCCCGCCGTTTCGCTGCCGATATTCTTCTCCGCCGCATACAGCTTCTGCATGGCCCGAATCTCCAGACGCATTTCCTCGGCAAATTCTTCCGGACCGACTACTTTTACCCAGCTGCCCTGACTGAGCAGCCACATTCTTATTCCGTCTCTGTAGATTT
>JAFTAM010000113.1 GCA_017458675.1 bacterium | reverse complement strand
GAATGCGCCGACCGGGCTGAATACGTCAAAAGTACATACTAAACGTTAAAGCGCATACGCAAAAAATAGTTTCTTTCGCAAACAAAAACCGCCGCAGTCTAAACCGCAGCGGTTCTCTTTTTAAAATATCAGTTTACGCAGACTTAGTCGTCTTTCTTGTCAGAGTGCTTCCTAAGTTTGCTTTTTACTGCATTGTGCTTATTATTAATATCGGAGGCGCTTCTGCGTCTGGAGCTTTCGGGCTTTAAGTTATAGGATTTTTTGCGATCCTTCAAATCCCCGGTATTCTTATTGCCGTATCTGTCGCTGCCTGTCCTCACTCTATGATCTTCAGATCTGCGTATGTCTCTGTTTCTGGTATAGCGGTTTTTGTCTTTCTCGTAACGCTCTTTGTTTTTCTCGTAACGCTCTTTGTCTTTCTCGAAGCGCTCCTTGTCCTTCTCGTAGCGCTCTTTATCTTTCTCTAAACGCTCCTTATCACGCTCATAGCGTTCTTTTTCACGCTCATAACGCTTTTTCTTATCCCGATCATAGCCGTCGCGGTCTCTGTCATAACGGTCCCGATTTCTGTCGTAGCGATCCCGGTCTCTGTCGTAGCGGTCCCGGTACCTGTCATAACGATCGCTGTCTCTGTAGTTACGGTCGTCATATCTGTCATAGTAGCTATCGCTGTTGCCGTTTTCCGTAAACTCGCTTCTGTGAAAACGGGTACGCCCAACTACTCCGCCCTGGGTCCTGGGGATGCCGTCGCTGTATGTCTCTCTGTTTTGATAGTATTCTCTAAGATCGTTATAGTCATACTTGCCGTTGGTATAGCTGCTGCGGCCGAAGTGGGAATAATCTGATCCGTAGCGGCTGCGCCAGTCTGAGTAGTTAACGCTGTTTAATCTGCGGCGCTGTTCTTCATTGAGCATGGGCCTAATTCTGTTTTTAAAGGAATCAAACTCGGAATCGCTGCTTCTGTCATAATCATAACGGCGGCGTTCAAAGGCCTTTATCTGCTCAGGCGTCAAAGTTATATTTTTGTTTCGGCGAAGATTTTCTCTCTGCTCGCTGTTCAAAATGCCGTCATAATAACGGTCATTGTCGCTGCCGAGTCTGAACATTCTGCTGTCAAAATCGTTAAACAAAGTTTCAGAGCGTTTTCTCTGTTCTTTGCTCAAATTCAGATAATCGGCTATTCTGTCCGCAAAATCGGAACGGTCGTCCCTGGCAAGCAGAATCGGCTGCGCGGCGCTTCCGGTTTCTTCAGCCGAAACCGATACGGGCGTCAAAGCGCCGCCCAATAATATAGCGGCAGTCAAAGCTAATACGGAAAAGCGGTTATTCATACTTCCACATCCTCCTTAAACAGACAATACTCTGTTCAAATCCTGAAAAATAACAAAAGTTGCGCTATTCTCTGTATCATATACGAAAATTCCGCTCTGATCCCCTTGTTCAGTCCGGTCAATTTACAGGGAAAGCAAGTATTTGCCTAAAGACTCCGGACTGCTTACAATGACAGAAGCCCCGTTTCTTCTCAAAAAATCTTCGGTCTTAAAACCCCAGCTTACGCTGATGCAATCCGTCCCGGCATTGACGGCCGTCTGCAGATCGACCTCCGAATCGCCTATATAAACGCTTTCTTCTCTTTTGACTTCCAAACTGTCCATGACGTACTCTGTCAAATCGGGGAAAGGCTTGCGCCGCATTCCCTCCCTTTCGCCCACACAGATATTTATAAGGCCCGGGAAAAAATAATCGCACAAATATTGTACCGCATAATCAGCCTTATTGGAAACTACCGCCAAAAGCAAGCCGCGCCCGCGCAGCAGCTTCAAAAGCTCGCATACGCCCTCATAAGGCGCGGTTTTGTCGGCAGAATGATCTTTATAGTATGTATGAAAGGAAGCAAAAACCTTATCGACAGCTTCCGAAGAAGTTCCCGCCGGAACTCCTCTTTCAACCAGCCTGCGGATGCCGTTGCCGACAAAACTGCAGACCTCGCGCAGGCTTCTTTCGGGATAAGCATTTGCTTTTAAGGCATGATTTAAAGCCCCGGCCAGGTCGTCCAAAGTATTCAGCAGGGTTCCGTCCAAATCGAAAATAACCAGTTTATACTTCATTGAAAGCGCGCCTTTTAGTTATTTAATTCCACAATCGTAGCTCCTATGCCGCCCTCCGTGGCCGTGCCCATGCGGTAGGAAGCGATGGAAGGATGATTTTTGACATATTCAATTACAGCCCGGCGCAGAGTCCCGGTACCCTTGCCGTGAATAATTTCCAATCGGCGCAGACCGCTCATAAAGGCCTTGTCTATAAAATCTCCCAGCTCCCATAAGGCTTCATCTACATTTTTGCCGTGCAGATCCAGACGGGAAGATAAAAATGTCATTTTGCCTTTTGGCAAAGCGCCTATTTCTGAATTTTCCGGTTCTAAAACCTGCAGATCCTCGCGCTTAACCTTTATGCGTATAACTCCAATCTGCACCTCCACCTTCTTTTCAGAAATTGAAAGCACTTTGCCGTCCTGGCCGTAGCGGGCCACAAAAACGTGAGAACCTACTTCCAAAGGCAGTTCGGCAGTCTTATTGCCCGGACCGGCCGCGGCGTCTTCGCTATCTCCGTCAAAAACATCCAGTTTCAAATCCCTGCGCAAAAGCGATTTCTGCGAATCGCCGTCCGAAGCCGCATCCGCCGTCGCCTCCAGACTAACTTCAAGCGCTTTGGCGGCGGTATCGTCAAAACGCCGGGCCAGACTGCGCTTGGATATCTTGGGGGCCCGCGCCTTTAAGCCGGCGTTTTTTTCGGTAAGGCTGTCCAGTTCTGCTTCCGCAAAACAAGCCTGCTGGCGGGCATACTTATCCAGCTTATCCAGACGGCTGAAATTTTCTTCACGGCTTTCGCTTTCGGCAAACTCTCCAATATCCTCAAAGGCTATATCAATAAGCGCCTGATCCGAAGGAGAATCCTCTTTATAATTCAGGTCCGGCAAAACCTCGTCGGAAACCTCCGATACTTCCGCAGAACCGCCGGCCTTATGTTTCTGAGCATTGTAAAAGGTGTCGTGAGCCCTGCGGTAAGCCACGGTTTCCCGGAGAGCCAGAGCCAGAGCCTTGGAAGCTACCGGACTTAAAGCTATCAGCTCCTCCAGAGCTTCAAAATCGCTCAGAGCCCGGCTGAGCTCAGCGGCGGCATGACGAAGCTCGGTTATGGACTGACGGCGCACATTGACCAACTGCAGAAGCTGGCGTCGGGCATTGCCGGTCAGACTGTGGACCTTGGCGCGGGCTTCATCCAACAGAGAGGCTGTTTCCGCTGATGCTTCAGAGATCATCTCTGCGCATTCCGCTTCGGCTTTATTGATTTTCTGCTCATAACTGGTGCGCAGACGTCCCAGCTGAGAAAGCTGATCGCGCAATTTTTTGGCCAAGCGCTCATTGACCTCGCGTTCACGATCCAGCTCGTTTAAAAGCCCCTCTACCTGCACGCTGTCTCCGCCCAGAAGCTCCTTGGCACGGCGCTCGATAAAGGCGGGCAAGCCTAAATTGACCGCGATTTTCAAAGCGTTGGACTTGCCGGGAATTCCCATAATAATGCGGTAGGTCGGCGCCAGAGTTTCGCTGTCAAACTCAACGGCGGCGTTGCTCATGCCCTCGCGCTGAGAAGCAAAGCTCTTAAGCTCCGACAGATGAGTAGTGACAATTGCAAAAGTACCCAGGCTGTAAAGATGCTCCAACAGCGCCTCAGCCAGGGCCCCTCCCTCAACGGGATCGGTGCCTGCGCCCAGCTCGTCCAGCAGCACCAATGTGCGGGGACCGGCCTTGGGAAGCATGCGCATTATCTGATTTATGTGAGCCGAAAATGTCGACAAATTCTGCATTATGCTCTGTTCGTCTCCGATATCGGCCCAGATTTCCTCCAGGAAGGGCAGCTGCGAGCCTGAATCGGCGGTAATCGGCAAACCTGTCATAGCCATCATAGCCAAAAGACCTATGCATTTTAAAGACACGGTTTTGCCGCCGGTATTGGGACCGGTCATGATCAATACCTTTAAGCCGTCCGGAAAATCAAAGGTAGTGGGCACAACCCTGCAGCCCAGCTTCTCAACCAGCAGAGGATGGCGCGCTCCTATTAAGCGCAGAGCGGCGCCGTCTTCGACAGGCGCAGTTATGGCTCCGACCTTTTCTTTGTAACAGGCGATGGCCCGCAGAGCCTCCAAGTTGGCCAGTTCCTCCGCGCTGTCCAGAAGACTGCGTGCGTATTTGCCGACCTCCTCGCTCAAGCTCTGCAGAATGCGCTGAATCTCAGCTTTTTCAGCTAAAGCCGCCGCTCTGGCGGCATTGCTGAATTCCAGAACCGAAGCGGGCTCCATAAATAAAGTAGCGCCGCTGGCCGACTGATCGATTATCAGTCCGGGGAAATGGCTGCGGTATTCGGCCTTAACGGGAATTACGTCTCTGTCAAAGCGCCGGGAAATAACCGACTCCTGAATCATGCGTGAATAGCGGGAATCACGCAGGACCTCATGAAGACGCTGCTCCACCATAGCCAGGCTGGCGGCCAGCTCCGCTTTCGCTCTGGCTAAAGCCGGAGTGGCCTGAGAAGACAGCTCGCCCTCCGCCGTCAGAGCCTTGTTCAGTTTCTTTTCCAGATCTTTAAACACACCCAGACGCAAAGCTTTATCGCTCAAAATAGGATAAGCCTTCTGACGGGAACGCAGGAATTTCTGAGCATAGTCTGAGGATTTTGCCAAATTTAAAATATGCCACAGTTCCTTCGGCTGAAGAGCCTTATTTTTTTGGCAAGCCTTTATATAGTTTACAGAATCCCCAAACAACTCGCTGTTGAGATCAAAGCTGTCTTTATTAAATAGAGCGGTCCCTTCCTCAACCTCGCATTGACGTCTCTGCAGATCCTCCAAATCGTCATAAGGGCGCAGATTATCTATAAGTTCCTTAGCGGGCTGCCAGCGGGCATATTGTGATATAAGCTGAAGAACCTGAGCAAATTCTAAAGTTTTCTGAGTTAAAGCGTCTGTTTCCGACATTTTTTTTCTCTTTTCTATTATTTGTCTGCCTATTTAAGGCTCAATATACAGATATGCAGTGAATTTTATAATTTTACGGCCTGATTGTCAAAATCTGATTTATAATATTTTTCAGCGGCGAAAAAATTTCTAATGTTAAATTTGTAGGCTTTCCAGAAGAACAAGCGAAAAAGCTAAACGGTATCCTCATGAATAATAAATTTTTATCGTTTAAAACTAAAATTATACTGACTCTGCTGCCGCTGCTGATATTTTTTGCGCTGTTCTGCCTGGCAGTAATTAAAGGCGGCGAACAGATATCCTTAAATAAATCGCTGGCAGCCCGAGCGGATGTTACCGCTGAAAGTCTGGCCTTAATGAGCGGCGACAGCCTGCGCGATTCAGGAAATTCAGCCAAAGCCGCTAAACTTCAGGAATGTGTCCGCCAGCTTTCCGAGCAGCCTAACGCCGCCCTGATTCAGGTACTGAACAGCTCCGGCAAGGTTAAAGCCTGCAGCGATAAAGCACAAATCGGCAAAGTTTTAAATACCCCTCTTGTCACTAAGGCTCTGGGTACCGACACTCCTTACAGCGAAGCGGCCAGCCTCGATAAAGAAGAGTGCATTCTCAGCGTCATGCCCGTACGTAACAGCGATACCAACCTGGGCACGGTCATGGTCTATCTCTCCAAGGCCGAGCTGAACGCAGTAACTTCAGGCTTAAAAAGACAGCTCTTAGGCCTGATATTCGTTCTGGCTGCCTTCACATTGCTGTTTGCGGCTCTAATGACCTGCTGGTACGGCAATCCCCTTCTGGCCTTTGCCGAAACCCTGGAGGCCTTAGCCCAAGGACGCCTGGACGCCAAAGCCGATGCCTCCCGTACCGACGAGCTGGGACTGGCGGCGGTCAGGGCCAACCGCCTGGCAGATTTTCTGCAGAATATTATAACCGATTCCAAAAGCGAGCTCAATAAAATTCATGATCGAATCCGCAGCCTGCGCTTATTTATCGACGGAGTATTAGCCGGAGACACCGAAAGTCAGGCTCCGGTGACCAACATTGACGAAATCGGTCAGCTGGCTATGGGCTTAAACGAAACCGTCCGCCATATGCGCACTATGAGAGCGACCGAAGAAGCTCTGCAATTCCGCATCGACGCCGCCGAAAGAGAAGCCTGCCCGACCTTGGGCGATTTCAGCAAGGCTATGAGCCAAAATAAAGGCGCCGGTCAAAAAGCAGACAATAGCCCCAAAGGTGCTCCTGCAAAAAGCGGCGCTCCGACGCCGGCTTCAAAAGGTAACAAGGAGCCCATTATTTATAAAAACAGAGTGCTTCCCGACAGCGAGACCGTCATAGCCATGGCTTCTCCTCAAAGCGCTGACAACGGAATGAAGGGACGTTCCGCCCAAAACGATCCGGCCTTCAGAAAGGCGGCGGCCAACATCCGAATCAGCTTCTCTGAGCCTCAGCCTTTAGTTGATACGCTGCCCAACTTTGGTTCAGACGAGGCTGAAAGCCCGGTTCCCAACCCTCAGGAGGCCTTTGCGGCAGTTCAGAACGCTCAGGCTCAGAATCTCGATTTCAGCGATCCTAATTGGCATGAAGACATTCTTCAAAGTCAGGACAAGCTTATACCCATCGGCGAAGAGGTCGATTTCAGCAAAAGCGCAATGCTCAGCAATTCGCAAATCGATTATATCAACAAACTCAACCGTCTGGGGAGCGGCAAAAACGTCTTAATCGCCACCGGCGGCACCGACGATTCCTATCCCTTCCTGAAAAAGATCTTAGTCCAGGAAGGCTTCAATGTAGTTCATGCGAGCAATATAGCGGAAATGCTGGAGATAGCGGCCAACGAAGACATTCACCTGATAATGATTGAATTCAACGATATGGACGGAGGCAATCAGCACGCTGTCAACCGTCTGCGCAATATCCCGGAATGCGCTCATATATCGGTTATCGTATTGGAGGCGGCCTTCCAGACAGACGTGCCCTACGCTTCTATGTACGACGTTATCCAGATTATCATTCCCAATTCGGACGAAGAGCTGATAAATATGATACGCGAAGCCTTGGCGGAGATTCTTTTAACAGGCGGCGCCAATCCGTTCGTTAATTAAATAAGCGCTCAATATCTCAGCCTGTCAGCCTTGGAGAATCAAGTAAGGACCTATACAGATGACTGCAAATTTCAATAAGGATATAGCAAATATAAATACCGATGATCTGCCCGCCCTTCCGGAGCAAAGCAATATCAGCGGCATGATAATAGCTGCGGCCGTGCTGGGAATTATAGGGCTAGTTCTGCTGATGCTTTAGTTTTATTACAAGCCTGGCCCTTCCCTCGCTTATAAAATATAACAAAGCTTATACGGTTTTCTAATGCAGGAGAAAAACCAAAAGCTTAATTCGGGTTTATAATTAAGCAAATTACTGATACCGGGATTAAAAAATTATGCTTACAGAGGCATAAAAGCAGGATTTTTTTTTACAAACGTATCAATAAGGCCTTAAAAATTCAGCATACATTTACAGAATCATAAAAGTTGCAGGTAATCAGATATGTATCAAAATTCCTTAGATATGGCCAAGGCCATAGCGGATATCTGCTATGATAAGTTAGCCAAAGACGTGATCGTATTGGATCTCAGTCAGGAACAGGGGATGTGCGAGTGCGACTATTTCGTAATAGCGGACGCGCCTACCCGCAATCAGCTGAATGATATTGCCGACAGTATAGACAGAGAACTTTCGGCGCAAGGTATTGAGCCTAAATCCGTTCAGGGCAGAAATGACAATACCTGGACGCTTATGGATTACGGCCTGGTTATAGTACACCTATTTATAAGCGGCGAGCGCAAATTCTATAACCTGGAAGGCCTATGGAAATCGGCCCCGTTAGTATATTCCCCGGAACCGGCTCAGAAGCTTGACGAATAATAAGAATTGAATTGCCAATGCTGAAGCGGTTCCCTTCTTAAAGAAACAAGGGAAGGCGGCATCATGATAAATAAACTCAGAAAGATCACACGCGGCAACGCCATAGTATCTCTCATCTGCGGCCTGGCAGGTGTTTTTATCGGCGCGTTTATTCTTTTCATTGTACTTTATACCGGCGGCGTAATTAACAAAAAAGGAGCGGCTGCGAACCGTCCGGAAACGGAGGATGCTCCCCGGCCTACAGCCTCAGCCAGTCCTGATTCCTCTGCGTCGCCCGAAGATAAGGACAAAACCTCCAAGGATCTGAAAGATTACGAAAAGGACCAGGCTTCCATCAATTATTCCTCTAAAACCTCAGCGCTCGCTCAGGGCTCCAGCATAGTGGCCGACGCCGTCGCCAAGGTCGCTCCGGCAGTCGTCAATATTGACACGACCACTACAAGGAGAGTTTATACGGGCAGCGGACTGGGACTGCTCGATCCCTTCGGCGAATTCGGCGACGTCCAGGTCCAGGAAGTTCCCCGCGGCATGGGAACCGGCATGATAGTAAGCGAAGACGGTCTGGTTCTTACCAACAATCATGTAGTGGCCAAAGCCCAAACGATTACCGTAACCTTAAACGATAAAAGTCAGTACAAGGCCAAACCTGTAGGCACCGACCCGATTTCAGACCTGGCGATTCTGCGCATTGAAAACCCGGATCGCAAGTTCCCCACCGTAAAGCTCACCAATTCGGAAAGTCTGCGCATAGGCGACTGGGTTGTTGCCATAGGAAACCCCATGGGCGTAGGGCAAACCGCCACCTTAGGCGTTCTTTCGGCCCGAAACCGGTCTCTTAACGACAGCAACATTGATCTCCGCAACCTCCTGCAGACCGACGCAGCCATCAATCCCGGCAATTCCGGCGGTCCTCTGATCAACATGAACGGAGAGGTTATCGGCATCAATACGGCGATTATCTCCACGGCCCAGGGCATAGGTTTTGCCATTCCTGCCGAAATAGCCAATACCGTAGCAGAGTCCATTCTGGCCCACGGACGCGTACTCAGACCTTATTTAGGTATTGAGATGGCAGCTCTCTCCCCCGCAGCCAAAAATTACTTAGGCATCGATCAGAAGGTAAATGGCGTTATTATAGGCGGCGTCGTCAGGAATTCACCGGCTGAAAAGGGCGGTCTTAAAACTAATGACGTTATCATTGCCATAAACGGCAGCAGCATACCCGACGTGAGAGAAATTCAAGCCTTCATACGCTCTCAGAAGATCGGCGACAAGATGACTGTTAAAATTCTGCGCGAAGGCAAGGAGCAGGAAAAAACGATAACCTTAGAAGAAATGCCGTCCGGCAGCTTCAGAGCTCAAAGGCAGCTCAAAAATGACAGATAAAAATACCTAATCGCTAAATATAAGCTCACAGCCCTTTATATGTATTGCCATACTGTAAACTTTAAGCTGTGAGCTTTTTTTTGCTAAATAGAAAATAGATGAAATTATGCGTTTTATCAACTTCATATCCAAGCTGCTGAGCATACTGTTTATAATTATCTTAACAGCTGAACTGTTTTGTTTTTTTTACGGAATTCGATTGGATTGGCGCGTTCAAATATCTAATCACTACAACATGATCCATGATGAATATAAGGATTTGGCTGTCCGAACCGGCTGGCTGAATCACATAGGCACAATAGAAGATATAGAAGATAAGTCCATACAAGTGACCTGCTGGCCCAATCTTATGCGCCGTTGCCGAAGAGACCCGGATAAAAAAACCGATATAAATGTGGCTTTAATTGACGCCTCGTGGACATTCGGAACCGGCGTTGCCGACGAAAATACATTTATATACAAGCTGAATGAAAGATATCCGAACGTAACCTTTGACAATTACGGAATCGGCGGCTTCGGTCCGGCTCAGAGCCTGGAACTGCTCAAGCATCATGTGCTGAAGCAGAAAAAATACAATCTGATAGTTTACGACCTCTATATGGAAACGCTGTTTTCCAATCAGGAAGTAAAGATCATGCACGGAGACTGTAAAATTAACCGCGAATATCTCTTGATCGGAACCATAAGCAGAGACATTTTTTCAGAAAAAGGATATAAATACAAAACCTCTCTGGACAAGAGCTGGCCCACAGAAAACAGACTGTTGCTGACAGATGTTTTGAAGAGGCTTTACTGCGTTAAAGCTAACGCAGCCAACAACTCGCTGCAATACTACATTATTAACGAAAGCTCGCAAAAACAATACGGTTTAGTATCGCTCGTTTTTGACGATATGCAGAAAACATGCAATGATAACGGCGCAGACTTTATGATTTGCTGCCTCGATAACAGTTCGTTTCCTTACTTGAGCAATTGCATAAAAACAGACTGCCCTAAGCTGAATTTGGATTTCGCAGGTTCAAACAGAACCGAATTCAAAGTATTGAACAATCCGGTTTTCCACCCTAATTACAAGGTCCACGACTACTGGTTCAGACAGTTCAGCAAATGGTTTGACAATTCTAAATATATGAAAAGTAAATCCCCTAACCCACCCTCATTTGACAGTTAACATTTGGTAGTAAACGTGCATTGTAAAAACCGTATTCATGGCTTAATGCCCCAACAGTCTTATGCTCATGTAACATTGCTGGCCTTAAGATAATAAGAAAAATGTGTGGGCTCGCACACGCCGCTGTACAATTCTCTTCTCAACTGCCAGAGTTAATGTTCACCCTGCCAAACTACAAACACTTTAATTAAAGGAGTTCTGTCGTCCAGTTTACTTCCTGGATTTTTTCGTCAGTCTCCCTCAATTCTTTAGATAAACGGTCAACCTCTTTCTGCAGTTCAGAAACAGAGACCGTACTTAAAATTTTGATTTCTGTCTTGGAATATCTGGTCACCTTTTCACTGGCCTTATCAAGAAACTCTCTCATAATTTTGATATGTTTCTTCAGGCAATCTCTGTGAGCGATATAGTCGGTTACAGTCTTATTGCCAATCTTAGTTACACTGTTGGTATGGTTAATTCTGGAAATTAAATCTTCAAATCTGCTTAAACAGTCCTTCAGTTCACTGATTAGCTCCTCGGGAGCCTCCTCCGGAGCTTCCCCCTCCTGAACTTTAGCATTGTTGTTTAATCTGACGCTTAATTCTGCGATTTTTTTCTTTAAATTGGCCCTTTCAGTTAAAGCTGTAGCTAATTTCATAAAAAATGTTTCTCCTTTAAATGAACGGTATCCGAAATATCTATTGCCGATATTATACATAATTCAAAAGAGATGTAAATATCATAAATGGTATTAGTGAGGATATTTTTATCACTTTATGAATTTTAAATGTTAGCCAAATTTATAATCATTGACAGAATTGTCAAAATCCCCAATGAGCGCAGACAATCTTTCGCCGCCGCAGTCTATCTATATATTTGTTTGCTCCTGAACAGCGAAAACCGCTCTAAGTAAGCCGCAATCCTGCGCGGAAGCAAAAGCGGCAGATTCATCATAAAGCTGCAGAAATACGTAAAACGGGAATCGGGAAGCTGAGCGATAAGCGCTTCAAATCTGTCCCTGAATTCGGCGTAACACTGAGGATAAGCGTTACTGCCGCCAATCCTCAACCGTTCTGCCACTGCTGAGATCGCACTTCAACGAATAGCGCCACCCATCCAATATAAAAGGATAAAAGGCATTATAACCGTCCCAGGCAATAATATTGCATTCCCTGAAAATAGCCGCGATCTGCAAATAGATATTACGATCGCCCTTCAGATATTTCTTTTCTTCAGCTGCGTCTCTCTGCACGTTCTCACAATATATAAGCACCCCGTCTTTAATTCGGCTGATTTCGAAGCGCTTTCCGTACTTAAATGTGAGAACGTCGTATTTATCCAAAATGATTTCTTCAAAGTCTGAGTCAGCGTCCATAGATCACAATTGATATCTCCTTCAGCGTCTGAACCGAGCGCGAAACGCTTTATCAGCGCATAGTCCTCGGGCGCATCTCCTGCGCAGTTAATAACCGCATCCTTCAAATTCTATCACATTTATTGAGTCGCTGTCATTATACGGCCTTTTAATTGAGGAAACGGCTTAACATAATCTTTGTTTTAATTCTTAAACTATAATTGCCGCCAGTTATTGGGCGGGGCAATTTTCACCGCCGTTCTGGGTCAATTATGCGCCGGCGTCAACAGAAACAAAAGAAACCTGGTATATCAAAGCCAAAAAACTTATAAATACTTATAGAAATGGCAACATATTTTTTAAAAAAAAATATTGTATATAAGTAAAAGAGATATTATAATATAATTGATGGCTATTCTTTTTATAGAGGATTGTATTTATGTATAGAATAAATTTCCCTTCCGTCAGGAGAACCAAACGTGGCTTTACTCTAATTGAGATACTAATCGTTATTGCTATTATTGCTATATTAGCCGGAATCCTTGTGCCTAACTATCTTCGTTCAAAAGCGAAAGCCAATCTGACTGCATGCGAAGAAAATGAAAGAAATATAGCTACCGCTTTGGAGCTGTATTACGCAGATAATGACGGCAGCTATCCTATTAAGCTGCAGAAGTTGACTCCCACCTATCTCAAATCAATTCCCACTTGTCCGAGCGGCGGCGCCCGCGATCACGCCGATCATGTTGTTTATCATTATCATTATGATATAGTCAATAATAAAATTGTCGGATATATGATAACCTGTCATAACGAAAACACTCACGGCAAAAGCTTTAATTTAGGATATGGCTGCCCCTTATATTCTCCTTATGCAGGCGGCCTGCAGGAGCACGTAAGCTGCAATGATATTAAAAAGCTTTGGCGCGGCAAGTACGGAAAGAGCACGTTCTAAAATATTCATAGTGGGTTCGCAGGCTCGCTAAACCGGTTAAACTACATAAATCTAAACGTTAGAATAGATGTTTTAAGTATTTACTATAAGCCGTCACACTTCCGGGAGACGGCTTTTTTTTGTTTCTAAAGGCCCTATCCTAAGACCTATGCCTATGCAGCGCACATAATGTCAGTTTCCATTCCGCTTGGTAAACCGGCGCTGCAAGCGTCATCCTGAGCCCACAGGCGAAGGATCTATGTTCGACAGATTCTTCGCTCCGCTCAGAATGACAAAGAATTCTGCCGCCGCGGCGCTCACAATGGCAAAAACGCAAAAAAATAGGGGCTGTGAAAAAACAGTCTTAATAAAAGAGGTCATCTGGATAATCCAGGTGACCCTTTTTTTGTGTTAGAATTAATTTGAAATGAACACTCCAACACAACCTTATTGTAACGCCAAACAAGGATTTTTGCCAGTATTT
>JAFTAM010000013.1 GCA_017458675.1 bacterium | reverse complement strand
TCTTTCAAGCATGTTCTGCATGTTTTTGCTATGTCGGTTTTGTTTTGCACTTCGCTCCGCGCTCGCCGTAACCGGAGCTCGGACGCTCGCTTCAGAGCAAAACAAAACCTGTGTATAACATGTCTGCTTAAAGCCTGTTTTTGCTTAATTTACCGACAGTGATGAACGGAGGAATGTTATTTTGAAGCTCAGGCTTAAAAGCGATAATGAGCGTATCGCCGCTGTAGTTTTGGATGAATATTTTCCTATAAAAGCGGTATTCAGCGATAAGATCGAAGACTTGGCGCATATAGGCTTTTACCGCAGTAACACGGATTTGCTTGAACTGACGTTAGATCGCGGCAGCGGCGAACTGCGATCTATTGTTTTGACGTTATGCAAAACGTATACCGTTAAAGAGGACTGTTTCAGTCTGAAAGGCGTGTCTGAAATTGAAGAGGCTGCCATAGACGCGCCGTCAAGGGTTGACTGCGATTATTTTTCGGTTTCTGTTTATAAGGACGGCGTATACGCAGCGCTTTCAAAACAGGCGCCGACAAGCATGATAAAATGCCGCAATGTTGTTTTTATGCTGAGCGGCGGCGTTAATATAGCCGGCATAGCAATTGTCGGCATGACGACCGCTGAAATCAGCCATTGCCTTACAGAACTGGAATATATGCAATAAAAGGCAGTTAACGTTACAGCTCAATGGCAGCCGCAGGCGCGGTTTGTGGGTTATGTTTGCGGCCTGGGGCATTTTAAAGCTGCAGCGGCAGATGCATTTGCATGTATGAGAGTAGAGGAATTCCTTTAACTATAAAGCAGCGGCAGCATTTGTCTAGTCTGCAGCAGTACGCCATCAAATAAAATTGTTTATAATCCGACAGCTCTTCATTTTGCAGAAATATGTCGTCAACAATATATAGCTCTCTGCAGCGGCGCAGGTATTCCTCCAGAGCTTGCCAGTCTGCTTCTTTGGTTATTTTCATCAGCTCGGTCAGAGATATTTTAATTTTGTATTTACCGTAATAATCCGCTGTATTCGCTTTTTTTATGTCATTATAGTTCAGACAGTTAATCGGCAGCTTTGCGTATTTAAGAGTAATGAGAGGGAAATCCCGCTCATCGGTAAGCATGTCTTTAAATATGAAATCTTGATAAAAAATTTGTTCCATTAGAAGCAAAATCCGATGCAAGTATTTTTTTCAATAGCGACTTCAACCAGATGCTGAAATTCTTTGGCAAAGGCGATAAAGCGTTCTTCATCGCTGTTAGCAATCAGGTCTTTAGTTAATTCCAACACCTTGGGCAAGTCTTCGGTCTCGATGATTTCTTCTTCATACATGTTAATAAATAAATTACAGCTTGCGTTAATAAAAACAAAAAGTCTGTGATCTATGTAGCAGAAGGTATCTTCATAAAAGGTCATAGAGAGAAAAACGTCGCTGATTTCACCGTTATCGTATATTTCATAGCGATAAACGCGATTCATAGCGTCTTCGGATAAAGGCGCCAAAATGTAGTATTCATGCGTTAAGTCGAGGTATTTATTTTCTAAATCCATATTTTAATTCTCCAGTTTCTTTTTGCGATAGATCATTTTGAAATGAGTTCGCGTGTTTCTGTCGGCTTTGGCCGCTGGATTATTTGAAGGCGTATGGAAAAGCGGCGTCTGCTCTGTTGAGTCGATGAGCCAACTTGAGAAGTTGAGGATAGTTCAAAATTGTGAATAAGGCACGAGATTCTTCGCTGCGCTCAGAATGACTGGAATTAGTTTTTACGGTCATATCGGCTTGTCTCTGTATTGCACAGACGCTAAAGACGTTATGATCTTGGCAAAAACATATTTGCAGCGTCATCCTGAGCTTAGGACGAAGGAGCGTTCTTGCTTGGAATGGCGTCGGATATTTGCTTTCGCTTAGAAGCAAAAACCGATGCAGGTATTTTTTTCAATAGCGACTTCAACCAGATGCTGAAATTCTTTGGCAAAGGCGATAAAGCGTTCTTCATCGCTGTTAGCAATCAGGTCTTTAGTTAATTCCAACACCTTGGGCAAGTCTTCGGTCTCGATAATTTCTTCTTCATACATGTTAATAAATAAATTACAGCTTGCGTTAATATAATCAAAGAGACGAGGCTCTATAAAGCAGAAGGTGTCTTCATAAAAATCCATTGTTAGGAACACATCGCTTATTACGCCATTATCATCGTATATTTCATAACGATATAGACGATTCATAGCTTCTTCTGTTAATGGCGTTAAAATAAAATAAAAATGTGATAAGTCGAGGTATTTATTATCTAAATCCATGTATTAATTCTCCAATTTCTTTTTGCGATAGATCATTTTGAAATGAGTTCGCATGTTTCTGTCGGCTTTGGCCGCTTTTCCTTCCAAACCTTTGGTCAGCTTAGGTTCTTTTAGGTCTAAATTTACATAAACGCCGCCGTGTTTTACGCCTTTTTCATCTATGTAATCTTTAGTTCTCACTCTGAAATATCTTGCCCCAATTGCGCATACAATTTCATACTCTTTGCCGTCGTCCCAAAATGAAATTTTGCGTTTATTGTGCTCCATATTATATTTATCGTCTGTAATATTTAAGCTTGCAATAAATTCGTCTAAGTCGGCTCTAGGCCATTGATGAGAATAATGAATGTATTCGTTTCGGTCTCTTTCGATCTTATCTAACGCTTCATCATCTTTCTCAGCTTTCAGCCGGGCGATAATTTTGGCGCATTCGTCGATGTATAATGCTTTGGCTCCCATCACTGCACCCCCTGCAGATATTCGCCGAAAGGAATTTTGACTATTTTATTATGGCTGCGTTTAACGATCGCATAAATCTCGGCGTTATTGCGGACTCTGCTGCGTCGATCGGGATAGCAGACGATGTCTATACCGTATCGGTTAATCGGATCACAGGCCTCGTCAAGGGATACTCTGCCGTAGATAAACAGAATGCGCGGCCTGATCTGCTGCAGCAAAAGCTTGACTTGATACCTTCCGAAGGCTTTAAAGCCGTTTCTCTTGCAGCCTAAACGGCTGGAAATGAAATTGACGCCGTCAGGTATCGAAGCGGACATTGACATCGTACTCATATCGCCTAAGCGGGCGTTGGGCAATATTTTTACGCCGTGGAGAGCGCAATAGCAGTTAAAGACCGAATTAATTGTAATGCTGAATTTTTGCCGAGGCCGGAGCATTCCGAGGCTGGGGCTTAAATCGAAACCGGCAATGCCGCCGTATTCAAGGAGGGTGGGAATTTCATCCTCAATTTTAAAAAGCCGGTTCCACAGTCCTGAATCAGGCGTGAAATAAGTAAGAAGCGATTTTGCTTTCAAGTCGGCCGGGATATCGCTGCGGTACTGATAAGTGGATACCATGCGAGGAATATCCGTATAAATACATTCAGGAGGAATTATGGCGACGCCGGACTGAAATTTGATATTATGACGCTTTAGAAAAGATATTTTATCATCGCACCATAATAAAAGGTTTTTATAGATTGAATTCATTAAAACCTCCGTGGAAGTTAAAAAGGCGCAAATAATGCGGGTGCGGGACGTTATATTCGGATAGATTTGTTGTCCGAATCCATATGCTGAGCGAATGTGCGTCACGGTAAAACCGGCCGTTGTATCATTCTGCGGGCAACAAAACAGCATGAAGTTCTTTGCAGCAACTCAGAATGAAAAACAGCGCTTGTTAAGCAAAGATTGCAAAGCCGTCCTGAACGAAGTAAAGCTTCTTTGAATTACATCGTAAAAACTGACGATTTAAAGAGTGTTTAAAGCGTGTTTAAAGGGTATTTAAAGAATTAAACGTTCTTTGATGACGGCTGCCAATTTATGACACATTCTTTTCACAATTCGGAAACTTTATCAAGCCGAATTATCTTTGACTTTTTCCCCGAAAGTTTCTATAATAAGACCTGCTTAAAAATAGAATGGAAACATTCGGGGAAAGACATCTTAATGATTACTGCCAATAATCAGAAAGATGTTTTTCTTTTTTTATGAGCAAAACAAGCAATGCAATTCACCGCCTTTCTGGGTTTGATAGATAATTTTCTTATTTAATTGTACCTAATTTATCGAGATATATCAAGTCTAAAAAAGCAAAAATTTGTGTTTTTTTAGTGTTTATTTCCAAAATATCGGCTTTATAATGGAATGTGTGTTCGTTTCATGTAATAATATGCAGTGAATATGTCTGAAAGTTTAATTTTAAGTCAATATATATAATAAAATTTCGGACATGCAGCATATATATTGTCGGAAATTTAAAGTTTTATGAATAGGCTATCAACAGGGTGGGCATCCCTGTGTGGCACTGCCAAGGAAGCGCGCCAATAAAAAACGCCGCTTCGCAAATTCTGCGTAAGCGGCGTATCCGGATTTATCTGCGGCTGGACCACAAAACGATCTCGCCGGTCTGCAGGGTCTTTTGTACGTCTATCAGGCGCTGGTTGGAGGAGCCTCTGAACTTAAGCATAATATCTTTGAGCTTCTCCACAAAGGGACCGTCCACCAGGACCTGCAGAGCGCTCAGCAGCTTGGGAGTGACCTCGGGACAATAGGCGCGGCCGCCCGGCTGCAGGTCCGGCCAGACGTAGCCGGTAAAGGCCCAGAGGCTCTTTTCGGGGAAGCGCTCTCTGACCTTGACGATCAGAGGCCAGAGGGCCTTTTGGTGGTCGGGAGTGAGCGGCTCGCCTCCCAGAAGGGTGAGGCCGCTGATATAGTTTTTGCCCAAAAGCTTCAGGATGTGCTCCTGAGTCTGTTCGGTAAAAGGCTGACCGAAGCTTTCCTCCCAGGCTTCCTTATTGAAGCAGCCCTGGCAGCGGTGCGGACATCCCGACACGAAGAGGGAAACCCGCACTCCGCTGCCGTTGGCTATATCCAAGGGTTTTATGCTGGCGTAATTCATCGCTGAAGCCGAACCTTATAAGTGCAGAACGCGCTCTTTGATCTCCTGGGTGCGGCCCTGGTTCCAGAACTGGGAGCCGATGTAGCCGCAGGTGCGTCTGGCCACGTTCATCTTGTCCTGGTCGGTGTTGCCGCACTTGGGGCACTTCCAGATCAGCTTGCCGCCGTCGTCGACGATCTCGATCTCGCCGTCGAAGCCGCATACCTGGCAGTAGTCGCTCTTGGTGTTGAGCTCGGCGTACATGATGTTGTCGTAGATGAAGCGGATGACGGCCAGAACCGCGGGAATGTTGTTCTGGAGATCGGGCACCTCGACGTAGCTGATGGCGCCGCCGGGGGAGAGAGCCTGGAACTGGGATTCAAACCTGAGCTTCTCGAAGGCGTCGATCTCTTCGGTAACGTGGACGTGGTAGCTGTTGGTGATATAGCTCTTGTCGGTGATGCCGGGGATCTTGCCGAAGCGCTGCTGCAGGCATTTGGCGAATCTGTAGGTGGTCGATTCCAGAGGCGTTCCGTAAAGGGAGAAGCCGATAGTGCTCTCCTTCTTCCAGCGCTGGCAGGCTTCGTTCATATACTTCATGATATCCAGGGCCAGAGGCGTAGCTTCGGGATCGGTGTGGCTCTTGCCGGTCAGGGCCCGGACGCACTCGCATAAGCCGGCGTAGCCCAGAGAAATGGTGGAATAGCCGCCGTAGAGCAGGGAGTCGATCACCTGGCCTTTGGGCAGACGGGCGATAGCGCCGTCCTGCCACAGAATGGGAGCGGCGTCGGAGAGGGTGCCCTTGAGACGGTTATGACGGCACATCAGAGCCTTATGGCAGAGCTCCAGGCGTTCGTCCATGACCTTCCAGAATTTCTCGATATTGCCTTCGGCGGAGAGCGCGGCGTCTACCAGGTTGATGGTGACCACGCCCTGATTGAAGCGCCCGTAGAAGCTGGGCTTGCCATCTTTGTCGCGCCAGACCGAAAGGATAGAGCGGCAGCCCATGATGGGATAGCAGCAGCCCTCTTTGAGCTCCTTCATCTTCTTTTCGCTGATGTAGTCGGGCACTAAGCGGCGGGCCGTGCATTTGGCGGCCAGCTCGGTGAGGTAGTAGTAAGGAGCGTCTTCGTTGATATTGTCCTCTTCAAGGACGTAGATAAGCTTGGGGAAGGCGGGCGTGACATAGACGCCGACTTCATTTTTGATGCCTAAGTGGCGCTGCTTCAGAACCTCTTCGATGATGATGGCCAAGTCGTGCTTTTCGGTCTCGTTCTTGGCTTCGTTCAGGTACATAAATACTGTGACGAAGGGGGCCTGACCGTTGGTGGTCATCAGGGTGACCACCTGATACTGGATGGTCTGGACGCCGCGGGCCACTTCGGCGCGGACGCGCTTTTCCACCAGATCGTGCAGCTTGTCTTCGTCAATCTCGCAGCCGGCGGCGGCGAAATCGTCGAGCAGGTTTTTGCGGATGCGTTCGCGGGATACCTGTACGAAGGGAGCCAGATGGGTTAAAGAGATGCTCTGTCCGCCGTACTGGTTGCTGGCCACCTGGGCGATAATCTGCGTGGCGATATTGCAGGCAGTGGAGAAGCTGTGGGGCTTCTCGATCATGGTGCCGGAAATGACGGTGCCGTTCTGCAGCATGTCCTCCAGATTGACCAAATCGCAGTTGTGCATATGCTGGGCGAAGTAGTCCATATCGTGGAAGTGGATGATGCCGGCGTCGTGGGCTTCGACAATGTCGGAGGGCAGAAGCAGACGCTTGGTGATATCTTTGGAGACTTCGCCGGCCATGTAGTCGCGCTGAACGCTGTTGATATGGGGATTCTTGTTGGCGTTCTCGTCCTTGGCCTCTTCGTTGTTGCACTCGATCAGGGTGAGAATCTGATTGTCGGTGGTATTGGAGTGGCGGACCAGGCTGCGCTTGTAGCGGTAGGTAATGTAATGTTTGGCTACGTTGAAAGCGCCTTTCTTCATAATGGCGGTTTCGACCAGGTCCTGGATCTCCTCCACAGAAAGAGGACGTTCGAAGCTCCTGCAGATATCGGTAACCTCTTCGGTTATGGAGTCGATCTGCTTCTCGCTGAGGGCATCCATACTCTCTACTGTAGCGTTGGCCTTGGCCACGGCGGCGCGGATTTTTTCCGCATTAAAAGTCTGTTCTTCACCGCTGCGCTTAACAATTTTCATAACGATACCTCTCAGTCTTTTATTCAAGCCGAAAAAAAACTTGAATAAATATGTGCTTTTTATTAATTTGCCCTGTAAAATTACACAAAAAAAACGGTAAAAAAGCTTACCGATATAATTGTTTAACTATACGGGCATTTTGAAAATGAGCCGCCGGGCAGGCAAAGCCTCCCTGACTGCCAGCTTATATTACCATGAATAAAATATTTGGCAATATCAAAAATGGCGTTGCTCAAAAATTTTACTTAAAGTTTTTAATTTGTTAAAAAGCCCTAATTTCGCTGTTTTTGCGAATATCCATCGGATATTGGTCCTATTATTCGGCTAGTTTGAAATGGGGCTCGGCGTCTGCAGAGGGAATGGGGGAGAGGCGCCGCCGATATGCGTCCGGCAGAAAAAAGTTCTGACGGAGGCAGGAAAAATCCGCCGAAAGCAACTTGAAAAAAAATCAATAAAACTTGAAAAATTTAAATTGATGTATATGCATTGCTGCGATAACGGAGCCGTCCCCGGACGGACGCTTATAACCCTGAACCACTTTAAGATAAAACTCTTCGCTGCTGAGGCTCGGAAAAATTATACATCCCGCTTTGGCCAGCTGCTCTGTTGTCCTTAGCCGGTCGGCAGATTATATTACTTGCAGTTCCCCGGAAAAAACAAACGCCGCCCGCCGAAAGAGCCTGCCGAAAACGGCCGGCCCGCATCGGCAGTGCGGAACGTCTGTATGTATTCTGTATATATAATGTATAAAAAACTAAGCTGCTGACAGCGGCTTAACCGCGCTTCCAGTCCGGTTCCGAGGAATAAACCTGCAGCAGGGACTGATCGTCGTAGAGGTAGGCGTAGTCGATGCCCAGGGATTCGGAAATGAAGATGCCGTGCTGCATGATCTGCTCGTCGTCGATCCAGATATCGCAGGAGCGGGTAATCACGTCCACGTGGGTCTTGCAGGACCAGTCGGCGCCGGTCTGACTGCCGTAAGGATCGCCGAAGGCGATATGGACGCCGGGCATCTTTTCGTCCTGGAGGAGGTTGCCGATAAATTCAAAGACGGCCAGGTTGGTGCCGATGGCAAATTCGCCGATGCGGTCGGAGTAGGGCAGGCGGTGGCAGTATTCCCAGAATTCCTTTTCCAGCTCCTTATTGGCGCAGGAGACCTTCTTCAGATAGCCGCCGGAAATCTCCAGGGTCATGGGAGTTTTATCCAGCACTCCGTATTTGGCGCTGAAGTGGTCGCCTACGGTTCCGTCCACCACAAAGGTTCCGTCCACGCTGTAGGGGAAGGTGAAGACCTCGCCGCCGGGCAGGTTGGACCAGACCTCTTCGATAATGCCGCTGGTTTTGCGCCAGGTGTATTCGGGCCTGAAGGTGGCGACGATATCGGTGCCGGCCCGGCTCTTGACGCGTACTGTGGAGCACTTGGAGGCTCTGGCCAGGATGCGGCGGCTGATCTCGTCGACTTTGCGGTAATCGGCCCTCATGCCCTGGCACATGATCTCTTCGGTTATGCCGACCATGTGGGCGTATTTGACATGATTGGTTTCCACTGCGTAGACGAACTGGATGCGGGCCGGCAGTTCATCCTTTTGGGGATAGACGCAGTAAATGGCGGCGTCGCAGTCATAGAGCGGCTTAATTAAGGCTTCCGGGTATTCCTGAGTAGTAGGGCGGGAAGCGTAGTCTTCTACAATATACATGCAGCATTGGGCCTGCGCCTCTTGGGCGGCTATTTCCAGGGCCTTGCCGATGTTTTCGCTCTGCCTGTCGGCTAAAATATAAATCTTCTGTCCGGGCTGTACGTTCAGGCAGACGCTGACGGCGTTGCGCGCTCCCGGCAGAAGACGGCTGATAATATCGGTTTGTTCGTTCATGGCCCCTTTCGTTCTCAGAGAGAAAAAGGCTTCCTGCCTGAACGGGCCGGGAAAGGCAGAAAAAGCGCCGGAGAGATGCAATTCAGAATGAAAGGGCGGACGCTGCCGCCGATTTATAGGCCGAAGCCGCGGAAAAGAAGCAAAATTTACAATACTTTAACAATCATTGTTTCCATGGCGTTTTTACTCGGACATCCCCCTGTCCGCCGCCAAAAGTATAATAACCGAAATGGTCGGAGCGGGCTGATATTTCGGACGCAGGCTCCGGCCGTATAAGAAGTTCGGCCCAAAAGGGTGGCTGAAAGGAGCTTTTCGATATGCCGATGATAAGATGGCAGAGCGTCTGTTCGTGCTGCGGCAAAGCCGGCGGCACAAGATTATATCCGCCGGATACCAGACCGTTCAATAATCCGTCTCCTATAGGCGGCAAGTGTCCGTCCAGTTCCGACGGCAAGCACAGACCCAAATGGGTTAAAGTATAACTGGGATGAAATAAGGAGGACAATTTGTTTCTTATTCTTGCTCTAATCTACTGTATTGTGCCCATTGACTTATTGCCGGGGCCTATCGACGACACCATATTTTTGTTTCTTAGTCTCTTAGCTCAGGCTAAGGCAGCTTAGGTGTGTTTAAACAATAAGGAGGCATTAAAAATGGGATTTTTTGATAAAAGTTAAGGATTTTACAAAAGAAAAAGTTCAAGAGATGAGAGAAGCCGTTGATCGTTACGAATTATTTGATGATGAACTCTTGAAAAGCTTATTAAGAAATCATCTGAACGGGTCTGATCGTTTAAGCTATATTGACTACTGTGCAGTTACTAAAGTCCTCAAAGATCGAGGCTATAACGTAAAATAAGCTCAGTAATTAAGCTTCCGACATTAATTCCGTCATGCTGACGGCGCAGGGTTCGTTGTGATCTGAAACGCCGACGGTATTTGGTTCGATCCTGCCGTGACGCCGCCGAAGAATTCGATGCCGTGTTTCGGCAGGCGCAGCTCTGCGGCCGGGGCGGGCCGACCCTTCAGGCTCAGACTCCGGCCGCATTATTTTATTGTCTCAAAGGAGCGGAATACGTGAATAAACGAACTCATTTCCCTTGGCAGGGGCTCTTTAATTGTCAAGGCGGAAGCGGGACAGCCTTCGGACGCTGTTTTAATACCTTTGCTCTGTGCCTGGCTCTGGGAGCAGCCTGCCTGCTGACGCCGGCCCTGGCCGATGAAGGCGATAAACCGACCGTCACTTTAACCGTCAGCGCCGCCGTCTATCAGAATACCTCCCAGTATGACAGCCTGAAGCCCTATGAGGCCTATACGCAGGGGAAGGCCGCTTTGGAAAACGGCGACGCGAGCGGCTATGCCCTTTTGGAGTCCTCTGCCCGCCGGGGCTGCAATCAGGCTAAGATGCTCTTGGCTAAGTATTTCCTGCCGGCGGATCATCCCTTAAATGCGGCCGGCAAAACGTCTGTTGAGCTTGAGGGCAAGAGCCTGGACGGCAAGGAGCGGATGCAGCGCTATCTGACCTGGATGAATAGCGCCGCCGAGAACGGCTCTTCCACGGCCGCCAAAGAACTGGCCGATCTTTACCGCGAAGGCAAATACGTCGGCAAGGACGCCGGTCAGATCTTCAAATATACCAAACTGGCCGCCTTGACCAAGGAGCCGGAATACATGTACCGGCTGGGAACCTATTACGCCCAGGGTCTGGGCTGTCAGAAGGACCGCGCCGCGGCGGTCAAGTGGATCAAAAACGCCGCTCACGCCGGCAACGCCGAGGCCAAACAGTGGATTGCGGATCGCCGCGGCAGTAAAGAAACGGTCAGCGGCATGGGTATTCCTTTCTCTGCAGGATATGAAGATATATCTATGCGTACTCTCCGCTTGGGCGATTCCCTGAGCGTGCTTGAGCAGTACTATTCGCAAGCCCGCAGCAATGCGGTAAGACTGCGCAGCGATCCCGGTTATTTCCGCGCCGGAACGGAGGGGGTTGCGCTGTTTGAAACGGAGTCTTCGGGCGCAAAGGCGACTTACCGTTTAGGAGGCGAGACTATAGACTATTATTTGTCTGATCAACGCGTCGTCAGCGCTGTCTATACAAAAAGATATTATGAAAGCGGCTGCGGAGACCTTTTGTTGAAGGATTACGGCAGGCTTGCAAACGCTGTCGGCAGCGCCGGATACGGCAAGCCGTCGGTTTCATTATTCGAACGTTCGGAATGGCATACTAACGGAGTCAATGCGTTTCTTTACCTTAAAGGACACGATGGTTATGTCAAGCTGGTGATTGAAGCCGACAGGAAGCCCAAGATAAGCGGCTGGGAGGATCTTCTGTAAGGAAAAACGGCAGCAAATAATCACTGATGGCAGACCCCGCCGCGCCGGCATTCGGAGTTCTTTTCCATTTGCCGGGCGGCGCGGTCTGTTTTTTGTTCACATTTCTTGTTTGCACACCATTTTAATCAGGATGGCACAATGCCATTGTTCTTATATGTTTTCGCTGCAGTTAAGCCGTAAAATGTCGATTTAAGCGGCAGACAACTTACTTTCCTTCAGTACGGCAAAGCGGACAAATATAGAGGTTTTAAGCGCAATAGTATAGGACAGAATTCTGTTTCGGATGAGCGCCGACAATTCAGGCGTGCAGTATAATTTACGAAAATCGGTCATTAAAGTCTTGAAAACGCATATATATAATAGTTCTATCTCTTAATTAGTTAAATTTTTTCTGTTGCTGTGATTAGGAGCGCTGGATTATGATATTGCATTTTGCTGAGAATGTTTTAATTAAATTATTTATGGCCTATCATATATATGTTTATATATTTAAAGATGATAAAAAAGGCCGCTGGTGGTGCTGGCTGTATTTTTTGAGCATTTTCATTGATATTGTCACCAGTATAATTTATATTGTTGACTATTTCAAAAAGTAAGGCAAGGTTAAGAGAATTACCCGTTAAATATGACGCAGCGGCCTATTTTTTATTGCTTGACATTATTTGCAATGAACCGAAGGCGAGCTTAATATTTTTCGTTGTAAAGGTTTCTAAGCCCCTTAATATTGAACGTCGGCGAATAATCCCGCGGTTATCGGGGGCTTGCCTCTCTCTTACGGACGGCGCTAACGCCGTTCAGCGGCTGGGGGTAGGCAGGCCCTCGTGCGAATTGAGCTTTTTCCTGAGTTCGGACTCAAAGCCTTCGGCAAAGCTGTCTTCGCGGAGGAACTCGGATATAATTACGGGGCCGCGCCCGCCGTGTTCGAAGCCCTTTTCGGAGAGAATGGGCCGGCCGTTTTCGGTATGATAAAGCAGTTCGGCGGTTTCCTCGCGATCCTCGATCTCTCCGCTGGGGCGCTCCAGCCGGCGGGTGTAATCGAAGGTTACCGTAAAGCCGTCCTTATTCTTGTCGGTAATTTTGTATTTAGCTTCGCCGGAGCCGGAATTATAATTCTCATAGCGGACCTTATTGCCGCAAAAATGCAGCGACCCTCCCGGCGTATTTTCAGAGTGAACCGTTTCCAGCCAGGTTCCGCCGAGCCTGCGGCTTATGCCGTCGGCCCGGGCGGCGGCGACAATAATTAGCAGCAGTATTGCCGCTGCCGATATGCCGATTATTTTCATATAATGTCCTCTGCGCATCTGAACTGCTCCGGAGCTGACGCCGGGTTATTCCATTACGGTCGGGACGGGCTTTTTGGAGTTGAGCTCGTGCTTGAGCCGGGATTCAAAATTGTCAATAAAGTTTTCTTTGCGCAGGTATTCGCCCATGATGATCAGGCCGCGTCCGTCGTATTCGATGACCTGTTCTGATAAAATCGGGCGTCCCTCTTCCTCATGGTAGAACAGCTCGTATATATCTCTGGAGTCGATGATGCGTCCGTTGCCGCGCTTTACCTTATGTGTGTATTCAAAATATACGGTGAAGCCGTCCTTATTTTTCTCGGTCACTTTGTATTCGACGGTGACGGGCTGAGTATAGATGTTTTCCAGACGGACTTTGGATCCCTTAAAGCTGACTGCGGTCCTGGGGCGGTCCTCAAACTGCCTGACGGACAGCCAGGTACCCTCGAGCTTATCGCTGAAGGCGTCGGCGCAGGCCGCGGCGGGAATTAACGAGCACACAGCGGCGGCAAGCATGGCAAAAATTTTCATATCGGCCTCCGATAAAAGCGTTTGCTGAAAATATTATGCATTAAACCGCTTTATCATGCCGTCGGGATATTTAATTTATCTTTGTATATTGTTTTTACAAAAGGCTTTAAACCAGAGATAAGCGGACGTTATAACGGCTTAGAGAATGCCGGCTGCCCATTTGCTTTTTGCCTTGGTTTTGAGTTAAAATCATAGCTCTGCGGGGGAGGAGAGCATTTGATGGAGACGGGCGGCCTTTGTACTTAAAACGTTTGGAGCTGAGCGGCTTTAAAACTTTTGCCGACAGGACGGAAATAGAATTTATACCCGGCATGATGGCGGTGGTGGGGCCCAACGGCAGCGGCAAGTCCAACCTGACCGACGCGGTCCGCTATGTGCTGGGCGAGCAGAGCGTCAAGGCTCTGCGGGCGGCCCGTCTGGAAGAGCTGATTTTTGTAGGCGTTCCCGAGCGCAAGGCGGCCCAGATGTGCGAAGTGACCGCCGTTTTCGACAACAGCGACGGCACTTTGCCCATAGATTTTGCCGAGGTGGCTCTGAAGCGTTCGACTTCGCGCGACGGCGAATCCCGCTACTACATCAATAATGTCTCCTGCCGCCTCAAGGATATTCAGGAGGTCCTGATGGGCTCCGGCATAGGACCGGGTTCGTTTTTTATCCTGGGCAACCGGGAGATCGATATGGTCCTTTCCTCCGATCCCAGGGAGCGTCGTCTGATGCTGGAGGAAACCGCCGGTACCAACCGCTACAAATTCCGGCGCAGAGAGGCGATGCGCAAGCTGGAGCAGGCCGAGCAGAACCTGCTGCGTCTGGGCGACGTCTGCGCGGAGGTCGAGCGCGGCGTAAAGGAGAGCAAAAAGGCTCTGGATAATTACGAGCGCTATAAAAAAGCCCAGGACACGCTGAAAAATACGGAACTGGCCTTAGTTTATGCGGAGATGAAAAAGAATCGGGAGGCCTGCGAAGAAGCCTCTCTCAAAAATGAGAGGCTGAAGCAGAGCTCCGCGGAGGCCGACGCCGAAGCGGTCCGACTGCAGAGCGAAATCGAGGAGCTGCAGCAGAAGCTGCATGCGGGACTGAAGGAACGAGAGGGGCTGCAGCAGGCTGCCGCCGATTTAAAAGAAAACCTCTCCTTCGCCAGGGCTACCCGGGACGGACTGCAAAAGCGCGTCCAGCAGCTGGAAACGAATATTGACGAGGCTGACAAACGCTGTCAGAATCTGCTGCTGCGCCTCGACGGCAAAAGAGAAGAGGCGGCTCAGCTGCAGAACAGGATCGCCGCCGATGAGGAACTTGTTCTCAAAGCTCGGGATGAAGTTGATTGCGTAAAAGACGAGCTGGCTAAACTTCCCGAGGGGCTGACCGGCAGCGGCGCCGAGCTGAGAGAGAAACTCAGGGAGAATGAGAGCGAGCAGGGACGGCTGCGGGCCGACAGAGAGGCCGGCATAAACTCGATAGCTCAGTTTAAGGAGCGCCTGGAATATCTGCAGGGACGTCTGGCCGAAGCGGAGGAAGCGGCGCCGGACAGTCTGGATCTGGAAGGCCGGCTGGCCTCCGCCCGCTCACAGCTGGCCGCTTCCAGGAGGCGTGAAGCAGAAATCAGCGCCGAACTGCAGAAAATCAGCGGCAGAATGGCGGAAATCAGCTCGGAGCGGAGCGAGTGGGAGCGCCGCAGGCGTCCTCTTAATATGCGGGTCATGGAGTTGGAGGGGGCTCTGGAGGAGCGGATCGGCATGCCTCAGCCGGTTAGAGCGGTCATGAAGTGGAAGGTCCCCGGCGTTTTGGGCGTCATCGGAGAGCTGATCAAGGTGCGCGAGGGCATGGAAACGGCCATTGAGACCGCTTTCGGAGGCCGTCTTTACGATATCGCCTGCCGGGACCGGCAGGTGGCCTCCGGCATAATTGAAAGGCTGCAGCGCGAAAGAATAGGCCGGGTTACCTTCTGGCCTTTGGATTTGGATCGGCGCAGCGCCGAAGGCCGGGCTTTGCCTAAATGCAGGGGCTTTATCGGCTATGTTCTGGATTTAATTGAGTTTTCGCCGGAGCTTAAAGGGGTTTTGGCGCAGATGGCCGGTCAGACCGCCGTCATGCAGACTTTGGACGACGCCCTGGCCCTTTACGATCTGTGCCGTTCCTGGCGTCCCAATCTGGTGACGCTCAGAGGCGAGTATCTTTCCGCTTCCGGCGCGGTTACGGGCGGAACCGCCAAAAACGATAAGGCGGGCATGCTGGCCCGCGCCCGCGCATTTGAAGAAGCCCGCGCCGAGCTGCGCAAGGCGGAGAAAACTCTGCAGGCTCTGACCGCTGAGGAAGACATGTGCAGGAAGAAAAGGACCGAAGCGGAGCGGCTCTCGCTGCAGATCAGAAATGAGCTCAGAGCCGAAGCGGCGGCTCTTGAAGAGCTGGAAGCGGAGGAACGCAAATTCAATCTGGAGAGGCGCGAGCAGCTTCAGTTTAAAGAACTTCTGACGGCGGAGAAGACGTCTTTGGAAGCAAAACTTCATGATCTGGAAGAAAAGCTGCGCGAGGGCGAAGCCAGGCTGGAGGCTCTGGCTTCGGAGTGGCTGGAGCTGAATCTGGGGCTGAGCCTTTCGGCCGCTCAGGAGAGCGGTCTGGCTGAGAAAAAGAGCGCCTTGCAGCTGCGGCTGAAAGAAGCGGAGGCTTCTTTAAGCGTAGCTGCGGAAAAACTCAGGGCCGGACGAAGGGAAAAGGAAAAGCTGCAGAACGCTATAGAGGAACTGCAGGCCGATTTGAAGCTGGCCGAGGCCGATAAGCGCAGGTACGAGGCGGGGCGGCAGAGGAATGAAAACGAGGATTCCGATTTAGAGAACGCGATAGGTGAAAAGAGCGCGGCTCTGAGCGAAAATTCGCAGCTTCTGGCAGCGCTCAGCCAGCGTCTGGAGGCGGACAACCTGGAACTGCGCCGTCTGCGCCGCGCTCATACCGAAGCCGCCGATACCGCCAGAAGACTGGGAGAGGAACTCAGCGGCTCACAGGCTCAGACCGCCAATCTGCAGCTGCGCCTGCGCCAGGCCGAATACAAATGGCAGGAACTCGACAGCGAAGGCTTTGACCCGGGCAGCGTCGGCAAGGATTTCAACGTCCGTCAGGCCGGCCAAAAAATCAGCGAGCTGAAGAGCTTTCTGGCCAATTTCGGCAGCGTCAACCTGGGGGCTCGGGAGGAATATGAGCGGCTGAAGGCACGCTTTGACGAACTGCAGAGTCAGACTGCCGATATAAACGGCGCCTGCGCCAATTTTAAGAAGATTATTGCCGAGATGGACCATGTGCTGGCGGTCCGTTTCAAAGAGGTCTTTAAGGCCGTCAACGAGACCTTCGCCAAAGTCTTCAGGGAGATTTTCGGCGGCGGCTGGGCCAAGCTGGAGCTCTGCGAGCCGGACAATCTGCTGGAATCTGGCGTGGAAATTTCCGCCTGTCCGCCCGGCAAAAAGCTGCAGAGCCTTACTCTCTTTTCCTCAGGCGAAAGAGCCCTCTCAGCGATAGCCTTTCTCTTCTCGCTGCTGACTCATAAGCCCAGTCCCATCGTCATGCTTGATGAGCTGGACGCGCCTCTGGACGACGCCAATGTGGAAAAGATAGCTCATAAGATGCTGAGTTTTGCCGAATCCTCTCAGTTTCTGGTAATCACCCATAACCGCAAAACCATGGAATTTGCTCAGCGTCTTTACGGCGTGACGGCGGAAACCCCCGGCATAAGCTCCGTTCTCAGCGTGAAGCTGGCCGAGGCCGCGTCGGAATAAAAAAATGCCGCCTTCAAAAGCTGAGGCGGCATTTTGTTGTTTTAATACAATGAAAGAGAAGCTAGGTTCTGTCAGGCCTTTTTGGGCTCCGCCGCTTCCGCGCTTTTTTCGGCAGAGCTGTCGGCCTCAGGCTGAGAGCCTTCGCCTTTGGCTTTGTCAGGTCCGTCTTCTGCGACGGTCGGGTGCTTTTTGACGTGTTTGCCCGAAGCGGCCTTCTTAATGTTTTTAGTATCTTTGGCGACTTTTGAGTTGTTGTCGCCGGAATCGAAGTCCTTGTCCGGAGTTTCGGCTTCTTCGTCTTCGCTCTCCTCTTCGGGAACGGGTTCATGAGTCTTAGAGTAAACGAAAAGCCAGATGTAGCCTAAAACTCCGGCGGCCGTCGATGAACAAAGGATGGCCAGCTTGGCGGTATTCATATGCGGACCGTCGTGCAGGGCCAGGCCGGTGACAAAGAGAGACATGGTAAAACCGATGCCGCCAAGCATTCCGACGCCGAAGAGCTGAGTCCAGGTAGAGGCCCGGGGCAGTTTGGCCAAGCCGATCTTGACGGTAAGGAAGGTGCCTAAGGTAATACCTATAGGCTTGCCGAGGATGAGGCCTAAGGCTATGCCGTGGGTCAGGACGCTCTGCATGAAGCCGGGTTCAAGTTTGGTGATGACGACGCCGGCGTTGGCCAGAGCGAAGATAGGCATAATTATCATGGCTACTGGGGTGCTGAGAGCATTCTCAAGACGAACCAGCGGCGGCAGGGCGCTGTTGATGCAGAGCTTTAAGTGTTCGGCTGCGCCGATGGCTTCGGTTTTAGCCATAGGATGCTCGTTGAAGCTTTTGTTGCGTTTAAAGACGGAGTCGGCTACTTTGATGGTCTTGCGCAGCCTGCCGTAATCAATTACGGTGGTGGAAGGAATGGTTATGGCCAGCATGACGCCGGCTAAAGTAGAGTGAACGCCGGAATGCATCATGAAGAGCCAGATAAATAAACCGCCGACGCAATAGAAGATCAGCGAGCGCAGGCCGGCTTTATTGCAGAGGATAAGCAGGCCGAAAATGACCAGAGCCAGGCCAAGGTATCCGAAATGGAGATTTGAACTGTAGAACAGAGCGATTACCAGAACCGCTCCCAGGTCGTCGGCTATCGCCAGCGCCACCAGGAAGATTTTCAGGCTGTTGGGGACGCGCTTGCCCAGCATGGTTATGGCGCCGAGGGCGAAAGCGATGTCGGTGGCTACCGGTATGCCCCATCCGTTGGCATATTCGGTTCCGTGAGCGCAGAGAGTAAATAAGAGAGCCGGAACCAGCATGCCGCCTGCCGCAGCCGTTACCGGCAGGATAGCCTGGCCGAAGGAGGACAGATCGCCTACCTGCATCTCCCTTTTAATTTCTAGGCCTACCGAAAGGAAGAAGACGGTCATAAGGCCGTCGTTAATCCAGTCAGCGATAGAGTGGGACATTGTGAATCTGCCTAAGCTTACGGAGAGCTTTATCCCCCAGAAGCCGTTGTAGCCGTCGGGATTGCAGTTGGCCCAGAGCAGAGCGATGACAGTAGCGGCCAGCAGGACGATGCCGCCGGAGGTATTGCCGTTCAGAAAGGTGTTTATGGGGTTCAGAAGGTTCTGCAGAGGGGCGGCCAGCTTATAGTGACTGGCGCTTTCGTATTTATTGGCAGATGAGTCGGCTGTCATGTTCAGTCCCTGCTTCGTAATTATTTTTTGCCCTGCATTTCTAAATTAAAATAGCTTTCCTGCCTATGACATTAACATTATTTATACAGAATAGGTCTAAGCCTGTCTTAGGTTTTAAGGTGATTTATATACTTTGTATCTGCAAGCAAAAGGTGTACGTCATTATTCGGAGGAATTTGCGCTTTGACGCTCCCAGCGTTCGGATAAATCGCCGTGATAGCAATGTCGTAAAGTTAAGGCAAAATATTGCTAAAAATGGTACATTATCTTGTTTTATCAATGCTTGGAAATGTTTCCCTTGTCATTCTGAGCGCAGCGAAGAATCTTTAAAGCATGTTCTGCGTGTTTTCGCTATGCCGGTTTTCTTTGTCGCTACCGCTCCGCGCTCGCTCCGCTCGAATCTCCGCGTACGCGTCAAAGAAAACCTTTATTAGGCATGTATGCTGAAAACAAGTTTTTGCTTAACTTACCGACAGTGGCCGTGATAGGCTGTGTTTTTTCCGGAGAGTTATTTGCTTTGTCATTCAGAGCGAAGCAGACTAAGCCTGAGCTTGACAGCCTTAGACAGGTTCAGTCTGGATATGGGCCGCATGCTGCGGAGCTCAGCAGAATTTTAACTTGAATGCTCTATAAAGCAGGGGAGCCGGGTTATAGATTAGAATTTAATAAAGTTAGAGGTATTCTCATTTCGATTTATACGCTGCGGCGCATGTCGGGCAGCTGTGTCGAAAACGCTATGAAACGCTGAGTTATTTCTTTAATATATAATAGAGGTTCAAAGGAGAGCGCGAGTACGTATGTCTCTATCTGAGCGTGTTTGTCCTGTATGCGGACAGTCTTTTGCCCAGCAGAATACAGACGGCGGTATTGATAATGCCGGAAATTGCATTATTTGCTGCCGCTGTAGTTTTGTTTATCACGATGAATGCATGGATAAGCTATCCCGCTGCGCCGTATTCGGCTGCCGCTGCAGCAAGACGGAATCGGCCTCTCCCAACGTCGAGCAAGCCGCCTCGGTCAAGTGCCAATCCTGCAAAGAGGAACAGCCGGCTTCGGCGGCGGTCTGTTCAAAATGCGGCTCTCTGATTCATGCCGATCCCGTTCCGGAAGTATTTTCCTCCTGTGACGGCTGGCAGGCAGACAGCGCTGAGGAGCTCTGCACTAAAGCCGCCGAATCGTGGAAGTCCTCTTTAAAGCATCTCTATAACGGCGATTTTGAGTGCTGGCTGGAGAAGAAGGGCTGCAAGGAACTGGCCGACAAAGCCAAAGAGATACGCGCCCATGAAAAGCAGAAATCCGTAGGTCTGGAAAAGTTTCTGATCGCTTCCGGCTATATTAAGCCTCCGGTTTTGAAATGCTCGGTAAAAAATATCTCTGTGGAAGGCGCCTCCAATGAAATTGACGTAGCCGTGGATATCAGCAACGTCGGTCCCGGCTATCTTTACGGAAATGTAACCGGCGACGTCGACTGGCTCATCGTCCAGCCTCAGGAATTTGCCGGAAACCGCAACCGCATCACCGTTACCGTCGATATGACCGCTCTGCCGGACGGACGGGGAGAGGGGCGCCTGCTCTTCGATACGGCCGGCGGCAAGGAAACCGTAACCGTAAACGCTCATCAGATCAGCATAAAATCGGCCTTGGAACTCTATAAAAGCGGCAGTTTCTTTCAAGCCCGAACCTTATGCCGGCGTCTCATCGACAACCATGCCTCCATGGCTGACGCCTGCGTACTGAGCGCGGTCTGCTGTCTGGAAGAAGAAAACAGCGTAGGCGCCATTTCCGATCTGCGTCTGCTGTCCGGCGTCTGCGCAGATATTCCCCAGGATGTAGCCGAAAAACTGTTTAATTGGATCAAGAACGGAAAGACCGAGACCAGCTCTATAGATAAGGAAGAAGTCTTTGCCGCTTTAGAGCCGGTGGCAGGCGGAACCTTCAAGGAGGAACTCAATAAACTGTTCGCCAGAACCCGTGTTGACAGAGCTTCAATGACGGCGGCTTCCGGAAAGGGCAGCTCGCTGTGGGGCGACGGCAGCGCACAGGAAGAGCTGGAAAAGGAGCTGAAAGAAGCGGCGGCTTTGGACCCCGAATTGGCAAAAGAGATCTCCGGCATCAAGAAAAAGCTCCATTCCGGCCCCGGCGGCGGTTTGAAAATGATCTTTTTAATCTGCCTTCTGGCGGTCTGCGCAATAGTATACGCTCTTATGTATGCGCAGCAGGTGAAGAAGATAGATATCTTCAGTTTCCGTTTCGGCGTGGATTTGCGCTCCCTGGATTTGGTCCATTACGACTATTCCGCCGACTGCGACAAACTGAGAGTTGAATTTCAGAACTCCGCTTTTGACGAAGCTACCTGCAGCAAATATACTTCTGCTCTTTTGGGCTTGGCTCAGAAGGCCTGCGAGCGCGGCTGCCTGTCGGTAGCGGACAGTTATATGAACAGAGCCCTGGCGGTGGTGGAGGTTTCTCCCTATGCCAGAGAAATATTTGCGGAGCGCGTTTTAATATGGGCTCAGGATCTTAAAAAGAAGGGCTTAGAGGGAGAAGCTTATATTCGAGCCAGACAAGCCATGACGCTGTGGTCCTCCAACCCCGAACTGGAAGCCCTTACAAAGTCTCTTGAAAGCACTCAGGGACATTATTATCAGATATTCAGGATCGTCAATAACTATTTTGTCTCCGCTCCTATGGACAATCCTTTGAGCAACGAAAGCCTGGCGGCTTTTTCTGATGAACTTAGCCAGCTGGGCGGAAAGCCTGTTTATAAAGGCCGTATCTGCGGAGCTTATACCGATTTAGACGGCGACGGTATCCGTGATTTCCTGCTGGTGGGCTCTAATAAGAGCTCATATGAGCTGATAGGCGACGCCTGGAAAGATTCCGGCGCGGTCAACGAGTATGTAATTTATAAGTGGCAGGGCGTTCTGCTGACTAAGGTCAAAGAGTCGGTTCTGCCTTCGCATTTGGAACTGGCCGATGTAATGTGCGGAAACGTTTCCGGCAGCGCCGTTGACGATGTGCTTTTGTCCTTCACTAATTTGAAGGACGGAGGCTTCTATTCCGTCTTTGTAGGTTTTGATAAGGGCAATTACGTCGAAGCAGTTTATCCCGGCGTTCATACGGTGCGTATAGCCAATATCGACGACAACGGATTTGCGGAGATTCTGGCTTCCAAGAAGGTCGCCGACAGCACCGATCCCGATAAGGCCGTTTATCTGACCTTGCTTAAAACCTGGCGCAAGCCCGATACCTTTTCGGACGCCGTGGGCAGCTTCGTTAAGCAGTACGATATGGATATCAAGGCTTTGGAAGATCAGATGAGTTCTAATCCTTACGCTCCGGAAAGTCCGGACTATAAAGCCTACAGCGCCGATCGCCGCAAGGCTATCGATATTCTTAAAAAGCTCATTGTTAAGAATAAGGAAGACAATGCCGCTGTAAATTCTGAGCAGTAATCTGCTTGTCCGCAAAGAGCCGCCGCTTACATTACTGAGCGGCGGTTTTTTTTGCGGCGCGGCGGGTGCGGGTTCGCCGCGATTGAAGCGGCGCTGAAAATTGAGCGGCAGAATAATTCAGTTTTTTTTCCAAAATTTTTCTCTGCCCCCCTTTACTATTAGAAATTTTGGTTGATAATAATAACAACAAATAATTAACTCTTTGGAGGTTTACCACTATGGGAATGGCAAGTGCAATGTCTGCTTTGCAGATGATTACGAGTGACTATCAGCAGGCTCAGACGATTTCTACTCAGATTCAGGCTGACGCCCAGACCCAGCAGATGAACCGCTGGAAGATCCTGCAGGACACCCAGACCAAAATCCAGGAAATTCAGCAGGACGTAACCGTCAACCGCGCTAAGAGCCAGGATAAGATGTTTGACAAGTGGGATGAGTACATCCGCAACTAATCTTAACTGATTCAGCTGATAAGAGCTCCGCGAAAGCGGAGCTTTTTTTTTCTCGCGGCGGACGCCGTCTGCGCTTTTGTCTATGGCATCTGGCGCGCCTTTTGGCGAGGTCTTGCCGCTGTGATGCTTAGACGGCTCATTCGCAATTTTTGGGACGGCTTGTTTTTGTTATTCTCAGCATGTTCACGGCCGTTCCGGATGCAGCGTTTCTGTTATGAGCGCAGCGAAGAATCTTTCAAGCATGTTCTGCGTGTTTTCGTTATGTCGGTTTTATTTTGCGCTTTATTCCGCGGCGAAGCATCTGGCTGCCGCTGAACAAAGATCCTTCGCCGATGGCTCAGGATGACGGAGCGCAGGCTCAGGATGACGGAGCGCAGGTTCATGCCGACGGAGCACAGGCTCATACTGACGGACCCGCATGTCATTCTGAGCGAAGCGAAGAATCTTAATTTCTGCAGTCTGCAGCGCCGTTAAAAAAAACTTCAAAATTTTTTCATTACCCCCTTGACTGGATAGGGTCAAGGTGCTAT
>JAFTAM010000112.1 GCA_017458675.1 bacterium | reverse complement strand
GGGCGCCTGCAGCAGCACCACCGAAACCGACAGCGCTTTTTTAATGGAGAATAATTACCGCTATACCAAATATCTGGCTTCCTGGGCGGCAAAACACAGTATTCCCATGATAACGGCTTCTTCTGCCGCTACTTACGGAGACGGCGCGCTGGGCTACGATGACGGCGACGCGGCGACTCCTCATTATCTGCCTCTGAACATGTACGGAATGTCCAAGCATTTATTCGATAAATGGGCGTTGAAAAACGGTCTATACAATACTCCCGGTTTCGTGGGACTAAAATTTTTTAATGTTTACGGCCCTTATGAGGATCATAAGGGCGATATGCGTTCGGTGGTCTGGAAATCCTACCGCAAAATCAGGGAGCTGGGCTATACCGAGCTGTTTAAATCCTATCGGCCCGAATATAAAGACGGCGAACAGGTGCGCGATTTTATATATGTAAGCGACGTCGTCAAGGTTATGCTTTATTTCTTTGAGCATTCCGAGCTATGCGGGCTGTACAACTGCGGTACGGGTACGCCGCGCTCATGGAACGATCTGGCAAAGGCTGTTTTTGCCGCTCTGAACCTGAAGGCCGATATTCGCTATATCGATATGCCGGCTCATCTGCAGGGTAAGTATCAGTATCATACCTGCGCCAAAACGGATAAGCTTAGAAACGCCGGATACCGTGAAGATTTCTGCTCATTGGAGGACGGCGTGTGGGACTATGTCTGCAATTATTTAGAAAAGCAGCGTTAGAATAGGACAATAATAGGACAGGGAATGAGTTCATTCTTTAAATCCTTCAAGTTTATAATTGGTATTACTGTGATAGCGGAATTCGCTGTTTACGGTTTAATACTTTATTTCGTGAACGGTTGGCAAGAGGATGAATGTATTGAAGTGAAAGTCCCTGCCGCATCGCTGGCGGCGGCAGCCGCTTTTGAAAACAGGGATTTGAACGAATCAGATATCAATGAGGCCGCAGCCCTGTACGAGCTGCATCTGGCCTGTTATCTCTATTATTTAGAGACTTTTTATCCCGCCGAGGATGAGGATTATGTCGGTATAATTCCCTTAACCCGTGATTTGGATCATAATTTGGCGTCTATGTACGGCATACTCGAAAGGCTTCGACGCAAGATTTCCGCATACGAAGGACTTGAGAGCAGCCGCTGCGGCTACAGCGTTTATTTATGGGAAGCTCTGTTTGATGAAAATGAAGAAGCGAGCAGACCGTTGGGATATTTGGGCAAAGGCGCCTGGCGCAGGCGCTGTCTCAGAGCTTTGCAGGCAATCGGTCTTCCTTTGCTTTTAAAGGAAGCAGATTACCTGCGCAGCGCCGATCTGCACAGCGATAAGCCTTACAGCCTGCCTGCCCCGGATTTTGTCAAGACTTTGACGAAAAAATATAAGCCCGGAAATGGGTATGTCGCCTGTGAGGATATGATGTTTCTTCAGCAGGTTCTTTTGGGACGCTACCGCAAGATCCGGGCCTATGCCGTCTATTCGGAAATTTCGGAGAGTTTGAAAAAATGCGGTTATTCTCTGTCCGGCAAGGATATTCTTGACGTCGGCAGCGCCTTAGGCTCCTATATGCCGTATTTAAAAATGGCGGTCGGAGGGAGCAAAAGGCCGACCGGTACGAATATCGATTACTTATCTGTGTACTTCAGCATTCTTTTGAACAGCGATTTGAATATCCGAAACTATGTATGCCGTTCCGCTGACTGGATTGCCGAACCTGACAGCTTTGATGTCATTACAATGGTCAGCGTGTATAAGGAGCATCTCGGAAGCAGCCGGAAGAATAATTATGCGAAGGAAGCTCTGCCCTGGATAGAGTCAATGCACAGCGCTTTGCGCAAGGACGGCGTTCTCGTCGTGCACGAAAACAATGAAGATTTTATCAAGCAGGGCATGGAACAGGCCTTCATTCAATGCGGCTTTAAAAAGATCGGCTTTTTCCGCTATGACAAAAATTTTGTCTTTGTTTTCAAGGTCGAAAAATAGCCGCCTGACATAGCAATGTCATAAAGTTAAGGCAATAATTTGCTAAAAATGGCACATTAACTAGTTTTACCAATGCTTCCAAATGTTTCCCTTGTCATTCTGAGCGCAGCGAAGAATCTTTAGAGCATGTTCTGCGTGTTTTCATTATGTCGGTTTTGTTTTGCACTTCGCTTCGCGCTCGCCGCTGCCGGAGCTCGGACGCTCGCTTCAGAGCAAAACAAAACCTGTGCAATAAAAGTATGCTTAAAGCTTGTTTTTGCTTAACTTACCGACAGTGCCTGACATAGGCTGGTTCCGCAGCACTATCCGTTTGCCGCCCCTGCCGAGCTTTATGAAACAGGCTTCCTGCGACGCGGCGGCGTCTGCTAATAATGTACAAAGGCGTTGCGTCGGTTTTTGGGCACTATATTGTGGGCGGAGTTGGGACCGATATCGACGGCGGGCTGAGGGAAGGCCTTCAGGCTGAATTGGAAGTAAAACTCGTTCTGCACGCTGCGGTAAACCAGGCTGGAGATCCAGTCGTGGGTCTCATAGTCAAGCTGATAATCCTGATAGGTAAAGCGGCTGTTGACCAGGTCGTAAATGCTCCAGTGACATACAGACAGCTCGTCGCTGATCTGAAATTTCAGATGAGTATCAATATTGCGCCAGGTAGCGGTATTGGGATCGTAGCTGCAGCCTGCCCCTAAAAGCCAATCTTTGCCGGGACGCAGCTGCAGGCGGGGAGTGACGTTCTGGAAGCGGTTAGATTTAAAGCTGTAGCCAGAAGTAACCGCTAAGTTGAAAACATCGTCCTGGAAAAATTCTATGCCGCCGGTTAAATTTTCATAGGCGTTCATAAAATCATACTGGATGGGCGTTTCGCCCTGGGGCGAAAACCAGTTGTAATCTAAACGAATAGTGCCGCATTCACCCAGCTCCTGCATCCAGCCCAGACGGGCGGCCAGAGAGTACATGCTCTCTCCGCTTCCGTAAAAAAGCTGTCTGAAGCCTGCGCCGGCTAAGATTCTGCCCGAACCGTATTCAAAGGTCTGATCGGGTATCTGCAGCTGAACGTCATAGCGGTCGGTAGAGAACATGCTGGGCGATTCGGTGACATGACCGAAGGCGGCCGAGGCCGTAAAGGGCACGTCGCCTATAAAGACAGGCTGAGTTCTGAGCCTGAATTCCGGATTGCGGTTGAGCGTGTAGTTGGCGTCGCCGGTGGTGTTTTCCATCATCAGCTCGGTATCGAAGAGTTCGCTGGTATGGCGGAGACTGCCGTAATAGTAGAAGCGCTGTGCGGTTCTGGCTCTGGTGGCTATAGTGGAAAGCTCGGCTTTCCAGGTGGTGGAAAGCTCGGGAGTAAGCTGAAGGTCGTAATACATGCGCCAGGTCGTGTTGCGGTTGTATTCGCCCTTGGTGTTGTAATTATGGGAGAGACGGAGGTCGTTCTTTTCGTCCTTATGGGTGAAATTGAAATGGGAGTTTATTTTGCTTTCGTTGTCTCCGCCCGATACCGAAGAGCGGTTGCTGCTGAATTCCCAGTAAATCTTATTCTCATCGTCAAAATCGTAATAGATGTTGCTGTTGAGATCGTCGCTGTTTTTGCGCGCGCTGCCGCTGAGGCGGTAGTAATAGAAATCTCCGTGTCCCTTGTCGCCTCCCAGGGTATAGTATTGCTGCAGGCCTCCGCCTATGCCGGTCTTGCTGTAATAATCCAGGTACAGAGTGCCGTAATTGAGGTTATCGAAGACATAGTCGAAAGAGTTGCGCATAAACCAGCCGTCGGTGGTGTTTCTGCCGATTTGAGGGATGATATTGCTGCTGCCGCGCCTTTTGTTGTCCAGGGGGACGCTTAAAGTAGGCAGAGTGTAAAGGTGAGTTTTATGCAGATAAACAGCGGTGTTGCTGGCAATTAAGCGATCCTGGGGATAAATTTCCGCATGGTCGGCGGTAAATTTGTAATCTAAATTGTCAGCGGTCTTGTCGCAGGTCGTAAAGGCTGCGTTGCTGAGGACCATCTTTTCGTCGGTCCACTGCAGAGTCTCAGCCCAGAAAAAGAGATCTCCGTCAATTTTGGATTCAGAAGCGGAGAAATCGCTGCCCTGTCCGGCGACGTTGTGCATGACGGCGATCCTGCTGTTGGGGTCGTAAGTCAGCCAGTCCGCGGCGGCAAAATTGTTGTGCCAGTAAATGACGCAGTTGTCGGAAGCGGTTATTTTTCCGGTTGTTCTGTCTAAAATTAAGCGCTCGCAGAGCAGCCTGGCTCCCATCATATCTATAGAGGCGCTGCCTTCGGCAATGATGCTTTCCTCGTCGGCGGAAATTTTATCGGCAGTCAGATGGACGGGCATGCCTGACCCTTCTGGATACAGGGCGGCGGAGCTATCGGCCTTTGATACGTCTTCCGGAGAGACGTTCTGCTCACCGGCGCTGTCTTCGTTTTCCGGGCCGGCGGTAAAAGCGTTATTATGGGCGCAGGTGTAAAAATTTCCGAAATATCCGGAAAAACCCTCCAGCTTAAGTTCCTGACTGTCCGGATCCGACTTAACATTTTTTTGGGCAAAGAGCCGTGAAGAACCGTTATTACGGCGTTCCCAGGGGCTGTGCGGAGCCAGATCGAGGATGGCCGCCGTCGGAGAATAAAAGGGCGAAGAAGCGTTCTGCGGGGCTTGATAGCCGCCGAATAAAAAAAGTTCTTCATAGGGATAGAAGCTGACGTCCGGATTAGCTTGGCCGGGCAAATCCGCTTCTGCGGTATTGGCAATAGGCTTGACGGCGGCGGGCAAGAAAGCTGCGGAAGCGGACGGCGCCGCGGGCGCTCCGTCATGGCGGACCAGGCGCAGAGGCGGATAAGAGCCGGGAACGCGGGCGGCTTCCGATTCGTTCGGCAGGAGGCTTTGCGCGGAAGTCTGCACAGAGCTGAAAAGAGCCATAGCGTTGGCCATGGCTGCCGTCAGGATGATGCTCTTCCAATTATAGAACCTCAAGTTCCGCCTCACCGTAAAAAATTTTTCTTCTCTTTAATGCTCTTTGGGATTCACCTTTATTTATGTCAGCGCTGCTCTGCATAAATTTCAAAGGTGTCGATATCGAAATTGACATAGGGGAAATCTGCGCCAAGATCGTCGCTGTGGCTGATCCAGTCGTTCAGATAATCGTTGGGATAGAAGGTCGGCAGAGGATTGAGCACCCCGTAAAATTTATCTACGCTCAGAGTCTGCAGACTGTTGGCGTCCAAGTTGTCTCCCATATGGTCGATAATGCGGCCGAGATAAGAATCGTCGGTCCGGTCGGTGGTTATGGCCTGAGCCGTAAAGGTGTCGCCGGCAATATACTGGTTTAAATAGGTTGCGCCGTCGGCGGCGTCTAAAATTATATTTAAGGTTCTGCCGTTGGAGCTGATAGAGCTTTCCGGATTCAAAGTACCGACAAAATTAAAGGTGAAGCCGGTGTTGGGCAGGTTGGCCTGCCTGGTATACCAATCGAAATTGATGCCGTCGAAGCGTATGAAGTCTGTAAAAGTATCCGAATCGGTGGCTTCAATGGCAGTACCTTCGGAATTGAGCAGTATGGCGTAATAGCCGTTTTCATCGGTATCGATTCTGCCGTTGGCATTGACGGTTAAGGAAAAGCGCAGATACTGCGACGATCCCGGTCCCGCGGAGGAGGCGCCTTTATAAGAAGTATCCGAAGCGCAGCCTGACATGAGGACTGCGCAGCCCATACAGACGGTCAAAGCTAATAGGGATGTAATTCCTGATTTTTTTAAAGACATAACCTGTGCACACAAAAGGTTGAACAAACATTCAACAAAATTGGCTGGTTATTCTGCGTTTGACCTGCAATGCCTGCAGTTCGATTCCGCGCCCGGCTGGAGGCCGCCGTCCGAACTTTGAGGCTCGCTTCGCGCGGGAGGCAAACCGTTGTAAAGCGCGCCGGCCGCGTCCCCGTTTATCTTGGCCTGCTGAGGGAGCATAATCCAGCGGGCTTATAAATTCTGCTTTATACATGAGAATGGCTTCGGCAGGGATAATCTATGCCGCTCAATATATACCTTTTGTCTTTCTTTTCTTAAAGATAATTGTTAAAATTCTGTATGTTGCTGAAGAATAATTTTCTGCGGAAAGTGTTGTTTATATAATGGAAAACGGTTCTGAACATGAGGCCCCTATAAAAGGCAAATCCGATGAAGGACTATTTATAAAGCTTTTGACTTGGTTTTCGGGCAAAAGCTGCTGGCAAGCCATAGCTGCCGGCGTTCTGTCAGCTCTGCTGCTTACGGCCGGTCTGCCGTTTCTGCGCTGGTGGCCCTTGGCCTTTATCGCCTTGGTTCCGCTCTTTATCTGTCTGCGTACCGCTGCCTGCGGAAAAATTGCCGCTGCCGGCGGCGCCGCTTTCGGATTCTGTCTGTGTCTGAGCTCTATGTATTGGATCGGCAAGCTGGCGCCGGTAGCAATATTCGGTTTGGCGATAGCTAAAGGCATTGTGCCTGCTTTGGCGGCTTGGGCAATTTTTAAGCTTTGCCGCTGCTTCAGGCCGGACCGTATCGGAGCCGGCGAGCTGATTATGCTGGCTGCCGCCGGCGCCGGCATTTGGGTGTTTGGCGAATACCTGCAGACCGTTGGCGTAATAGGCATTACTTGGGGATTTTTGTGTTTGACCTTGGCCAGATGCCCTATACTTTTGCAGATTAACAGCTTTTTCGGCATGTGGGGGCTGAGCTTCTGTCTGGCTTTTACCAATTTTATTTTGGCGGAGTTTTTGCTTAATAAAGCAGACCGCGCCGCCGAAAAGGAACCTGAGGCCGCAAAAACGGCGGTTCTGCCGGAGGCCTTAAAAAAAGCCTTTATAGTCCTGGCTGTCATGTGGGGGCTGATTGTTTTTTACGGCGGCGTAATCCTGACGGCTAATCGGGAACTGGGAGACAACGGTCAGATGTGGGGAGTAGTACAGTTGTCGATTCCTCAGAAAGAAAAATTTGACCAGCGCTATATACGACGCAATTTCAACGATTTGGCGAAAGAGAGCGCCAGAGCGGTTCGGATGGGCGCCCAGGTTGTGGCCTGGCCGGAGACCTCCATTCCTTATCCGGGCTTTCTGCAGAACGAACAGGCCCAGAATCAGGTTAAGCGCATGATCAACAGGCGCACCGCTCATTATCTGATTGGCTCTATTGAATTTGCCGACGATGGGCGCAGCGTCAACACCATGAGTTCCTGGGACGTTAAAGGCGAGCTTAAGGGATCCTATGACAAATATAATTTAGTGCCCTTCGGAGAATATCTGCCCGCCCGCAAATTATGGCCTAAATGGCTGCCCGGCGTCGATGAGGTTATGGATTTTAAAGCGGGCGAGAGTATCCATTGTTTGCCGGTAGACGACGCTCAGGTAGGAGTGCTGATCTGCTTTGAAAGTCTGTGCACCTGGGTCCCCAGGCGTCATGTGCTTAACGGAGCGGAAATTTTGTATGTACCGACCAACGACGCCTGGTTTGACGATTCCATTGAGCTGCCCGGCCATTTTGATATGGGAATTATGCATGCCGTCTCTCTGAGGCGTCCTTTGGTGCAGGCCGGCAATAACGGAGTTTCAGGCTTCATTGACAAGACCGGGCGGGTGCTGCAGGAGTCTGTCATAGACAAGCGCTGCACCTTGGTAGAGAAGGTGATCCCGAACCGGGAAATGACCCTTTATGCCCGGCTCGGCGATTATTTCCCCTTTGTTTGTATGGCCGCCGCCGCTTTGATTTACTGGCTGCGTTTAAAAGAGGTAAAGGCTGAGGTTTAAATGCGGCTGATTTGAGCGGCGGTCTGCCGCTTTAAAGAGGCTAAACTCCTTTGCGCGCTCCCTTTTCCGTCAGGAGCGCGTTTTTTTTACAGTCTGAGGGCGGCGAAGCATCTGGCTGCCGCTGAGCAAAGTTCCTTCGCCGCAGGCTCGGGATGAGGGAGTACAGGCTCAGGATGACGGAGCGCAGCTCATGCTGAGGGAGCGCAGGCTCATGCCGAGGGAGCCGCATGTCATGGAGAGCGAAGCGAAGAATCTTTCAAGTCTGTTTACGCATTGTCGGTT
>JAFTAM010000012.1 GCA_017458675.1 bacterium | reverse complement strand
GTCAAGCTGCCGCGCCTGCTGAAAAAGCGCCTGGGGCCGAACCTGGATTTGAGCATAGTCAGCGGTCAGGATTTTCCTCAGGATTTGACCTCTTACGATTTAATTATTCAGTGCGGGGCCTGCATGTTCAACAGGCAGCATGTGCTTTCGCGCATTCAGAGAGCCAAAGAGCAGAGAGTTCCCATGACTAATTACGGCATAATCCTGGCCAAGCTCAACGGAATTTTAGACAAAATAGCCCTGCCTTAGAATTAAAGGTCTGAAAGTCTCATTTCTGCCAAAAATAATTTTTCTGCACTATATTTTCCAGAGCCAAAGGCAGACGGTACTGCACCTCAGGAACTTCCTGACAAGCGGTATTGAGCCAAGACGGAGGCAGGCCGCTGCTTTTCAGTTTCCGCAAATCTCTGTTGATTATGCCGAAGGGACGGCGATGGAACTCCCGTAAAGCCTGTTCGGCTTTTATTTCTGTCAGATACTTTTCCGCATAGTAATAGGTAAAAAAATTCAGAGAATTTGTCTGAATCTGCAGCCAGAAAGAGACTCCCAAAAGCAAAGCGGCCGCCGAAACAGACGTATAGCGCCAGAGTGCGCTGCCGAATACGCCTTTTCGTGAAACAAAATCTTCGGCCAAAAGCAGACAGGGCCAGGCCAGCTGACAGACTACAAAAAGCATATAGCGCGGACCGTAGCTCCAATGGCCGGCCCAGTTGATAAATTTTGAATTAACCAGCAGCAGAAGCAAAAAGGCCGTGAGAATCAGGCCCGATTCTTTGCGAAAGCGCTTATAAAAACTCGGCCAGCTCCAAACGGCCAAGAGCAAAAGCGGCTGGTATATAAAAATGCTCTTATCGAAACTGAACAGATAACCGCAGATACCCTCGACAATATTGCCGGAAAAGAGATCGCTCTCCCGGGTCCACTGCGTATAGCCGCTGTTGAAAATACCGCCGAAGCGCCAGTAATTCAGAGCGCAGAAGACTGCCAGCAAAACGGCGCAGGGCAAAAGCTGGCGGACAGATATAATATGTCGGCGCCACAGCTTAAATTCAAAAAGCTTCAGAACATGCTCTTTGAAAGTGAGAGCAGCCTTTTCGCCTTCGGACGTCTCGCTCTCACCGGCCGCAAACCAAAGTATTGCTCCCCACCAAACCGGAACCAGCAGCCAGTAAAGCGATTTTAAAAGGATCAAAAAAGCCAGAGCTATCCAGCTCGCATAGGTCCAAAGGCTCTTTTCTTTTTCGTCTGCACTGCGCCAAAGACGGCAGGCGGCGTAAAAAAAAGCGCAGGCTCCCAGCCACTGGAATATTTCCCCGCTCTGAGCCCGCAGATAATTCCAGCCGAAGCCGGAAAAGACCGCCGCCAGCGTCCATAGCGCGCAGATTAAATAACTGCGGCTGAACAGGCAGGCGCTGAGATAAAGCAGATAAACCAAAACGCAGGCCAAAAACAAATTATAAAAATTAAAGACCGCCGCAAATCTGCGGTCTGAAGTATCGTTGAAACCGGTATTAAAAAAGATTTTGCCGGCCAGCAGCGGCGGAAGCATGGCCGCGCTGTTCATCACGCCGTACTTGCTGTAATACTTGCCGCTCTTTTCATTATAAAAGCAGTATTGGCCCTTTTCTGCCTGTTCGGCGATCTCGGCTTCGATATCGCCGCGCCCCTGCAGCCAGGCCCAGGCCTGAGCCCGCATCCAGTAAGGATCGCCGCTGTACATATACTTGGGAAAGCCGGCCGCCAGAAGCAGGCAGGTCGCTAAAATAACAATACAGGCGGCGAAATTCTTACCCATAGATTTTTATTTTAACTTAATTACCAAAGTTTCATTGGTATCGGGAGTGACAATATTAATCTCTTTTTCGTAGCGGCGGTCAAAAATCTCGCTGAACTTATAGCGGACGTCGCCTTCCTTGCGCTTAATAGTCAGATATTGGCCTTCAAGCTCAACCTTGGCGTCGTTTGTAACTTCTTTTGTGGTCAGATTTTTGATCGAAGCGCTGTAAGTACCGTCATAGGTACCGTTCTTATTGCTGAAGTTCTGCGCCCACGAGGCGGCTGTAAGGCTCAAAAGGCATAAGCCGACAATAGCCAGCGTCTTTGCGGAATTTCTTAAATAATTCATGTTCTGTTTTTCTCCAAATTTTAATCTTGCAAAAGCAACACAAATATTAAAGGGCAAAATCTCAATACGGTTCTGCCCTTAATCCAAAAATTTAAATTAGTCTAAGATAAACGTGGCCGTGGCTCCGCCGCCGGAGGTGACGTTGCAGAGGGACGTTCCCGAAAGCCTGGTCATAAAGCCGGCCACTCTGCCGCCGAAGATGTAAGGATCCAAATCGACCGCATATTCGCCCATCTCAACCTGAGAACCGTTCCAGCTGGGATAATGTTCTCTGGCGACGTCAACTTTAATCTGCACCAGGTAGTTGGCCTTTAAGCTCTTCTCAATGGCCGCCTCCCAAGCGCCTTCGTCGCATTCCCAGCCGACAAAGATGCCGTGCCCGCCGTAATCGTCGTTGGGCTTAAGCACCAGATTGCTTCTGTTCCGGCGCACCCAATCCAAAAGCTCTATTCTGCCGCCCTGAGGATCGGTGGTGCTGCAGTCGGTCAGCATCCTGGTCCAGGGAATATGAGTATAGATTGTCTGAATCTGCGAATCGCTGAAGCCCTCCTGATATTGAGGATCGCTCAGAATCGCAAAGATGGCCTTCTTATGATAATACTTGCAGCGGAAGGAATTTACAAAGCAGGCCGCATGGTTTTTATAAGCTTCCCAGTAAGCCTTGCATTCGTCGGCGTGATCGAAATATTCGTTAATTAAAAGACGTTTATAAACTATATGAATATGCTGGCCCTTGTAGCTCAGAACTCCGTTGTTGTACTCTAAATTACGCGGATCGGCTATCAGACACTTATATCCGCTCTTCTGGAAATGCTTCTGCACCAGCTGGAACTCGGGAACAGTAGGCAGTCCGTCATAATCGACGATGGCAATAGTAGGTTTTTCCGTGCCTCCCCATTCCTCGTAAGTATCTAATATCGCCTGCAGCAGACGGTCGCTTACCAGCATATACTGATAAGGGAATTCCTTTTTGAACTCCCGCATAATCTCTGTAGAATCAAAAAGTTTAATCATTTCGTCGGCATAGCACATACCGGCGGGAGTTTCGGCATTATATTCAACAAAGTTGAGAATGCCGCCCAGCATAAAACTGTCCAGTCTGGAAGTTACGGAAAACTCTTCATAGCCGGGATCGACCTCGATCAATTCCCTTTCAGCCTCGGTAAAGCCCAGAATTTTCTTAAATTTCTCTTCCTTAAGCAGACGGGGACGCAGCACTGACAGAGCTCTGAAAATACCTCTGACCGCATCCTGCATCAGCAAATACTGTTCGCGTCCGATAAAGTGAGGGCGCAGAAAAGGACACAGCGGACGGCCTCCAAATATCGCACCGCGTTTCTTTAATTCTTCCTGGAGATTTTCAGCAAAAGCTTTAACATCGCGTCTTTCCAGAAGCGCATGATAATGCGATACCGCTGCCTGACGATAAGGCTCGCGAGCTGCGGCCATAAGCATCAAATCCACTGCATCTGCCATATTATTTAAACCTTTCCGCCGCAGCCTTCGTCCTTAACTGTCCGTCTGCAGCTAGTGCATTGTAACTTTACTTGATTATTTTGCTAAGCAACCTTTAAGAATTCTTTTTTTTTATATTTTAACCTACAATTTTCTGCTTTTTTCCTGAACATTATCTTGCCATCCCTGCCTGCCGGAAGCCTCCCGGTGTTTCCTGGACTTCCTACTGCACGGAAATGCAAATAAACGCGCCATGCGGCAGCTTGTCTGAAGTCATATTGATGCTGATGCGTTCAGGACTGCAGAAACGCCTCAAACGAACATACGGCAGGATAGTTCTGTAAATGAAAAGAAAATTTTATAGTTATGAGAGCTGTTATTTTTGACTGGGACGGCGTTCTGGCCGATTCAGGTGAATTGTATTTTCTGGCCTATGCCAAGATCTGCGAGATCTACAAAAAGCGCCTTCCTATCGACAGTAAGGAAGGCTTCCGCCGCTGGTACAACCCGGCCTGGGAAAATAACTATCTGGAAATGGGCTTTACAAAAGAAGAAATAAGCAAAGCTCTGATGGCAACCTTTCAATATGTCGATTATGACCAGGCGGCGATCTACCCTCATACCGCCGAAGTTTTGGAATATTTGCACGCTCAGAATATCCCCATGGCGATTCTTTCGACCACTCCGGAAGAGACGATACGCAGGCGGCTGCGCCAGGAAGGCCTCGAACAGTATTTTACAGTTATTTCCGGATACGGAGGCGACAGCTCCAAGGATAAGCGTCTGGCTCAGCTCATGGAAAAGCTGCATTGCAGCGGCGGCATTATGATTGGCGATACCCATTTGGATATTCAGGCCGGAAAAGCCAACAAATTAAAGACCATAGGCACAGGTTACGGCTGGATTACCCCGGAAAGACTGCAAGTTTCAAATCCGGACGCTTTGGTAAATTCTCCCGACCAGTTGCTCGGTTCAATTAAACAAATTTTATCCTCTTTAGAATAAAGGCTTTCCAAAATGGCAGACAACAAATTAGGCAGTACAGACAATTTCGGCTTACAGAACCGCTCTGTCAGCTCTGAAAGAAAGGCTCCTCCCTGCCTTGACAGCAATATGCCCGGCAGCGGGCGCAGCGCCTCAGATTCAGGAGAATACAGACGCGCTTCCTCTGCTGAGCTGGCCATGAACAGCAGCGCCAAACACAAGAGCTCCTCGTCCGGCGAGATGCGGGCCGTAAGCTCAGATTCCGGCAGTTATGCCGTTCCCATCCCCAAGCTGCCAAATGAAGCCGAATCGGCCCCTGAAGCGAAACCGGCTGAAGAGCCTGAATTTGACGATACAAAAGTAGTAAAGAAAGATGAAGATATGACCGGCGACGCTTACAATAAGACCGGATCCGCTTCCGAACCGGCAGACTTTGATAACGAAGATGGAGATATCAACGCCATTGACGGCATAGAGCTCTTTAAAGACAGCCTTCCTCATAATTCCGATAATCAAAAAACGCTTATTATCAATGATGCGATCGACAGCGAAAGTGAAAATCACCCCGAAGCTGCGCCGGAAGATCCTTTCAGCGCTGCTTATTCGGGCTCTCAAACTTCTGAACATGTCGATTCTACCGCTGAGTATGCGATAACGCCGCTTCAGGAAGAACGGGTAAGCCGAGCCTCCGACACGGCGGAAGAGCCTGCGGGAAATACAGCGAACGCCTGCTCAAAATCAGCAGATGAAAATCTGCAGCCTGACAGAGCCACAAGTACGTCAGCCTATAGAGGCGAGCCGTCCAACGCGAAAGAGGGTATTCATAATTATTCTAAATCGGATTATCGTAAAAATATAAATGAATCCGATTTAATCGACGATGATAAAGACATATCATCAGATGAAGATGATCATATTGATGATAATATTACCCGCAGACCTGCCGGCGGCGCCTCTAAGAGAACAGGCGGCACGGGACGCGACCTCTTTATCGGCTTAAGCTATTTTATTCTTCTGCTCGTGCTTTCAGGCATTGCCCTCAATTATCTGCTGACCTGGAAAAACGACCTGGATATCCGCCCGCAGGTTTCCTATGAACAGATGATTTGGTCAGAAAAAGGAGACACTCTTGCCTTTGTACGTACGGAGACAAAACACGAATCTACAGGGACTAAACAGAAAAGCGCAGTTTGGACTTCTGATCGCTTCGGTGAGAAAATCGAATGTTTGAATAAAAACATTCCTTCCAACTGTAAATTAGTAGGCTGGTTCCAGGATGACAGTAAAATTATTTTGTCTTCACCCGGAAAAGCTCCGAACGCGTCCTCGGTTACCCAGGAAGAGAAATCCTCTGAAGCAGCTTCCAAAGCCGTTTCCGCCCAGCCCCTCTCTTTAACGCCTGTCAGCATGGAAAATCTTATGCTCAACAGCCGCGAAGAGCTTTCCTTAATTGAGATAGACATTAAGAGCAAACAGGTTAATGTACTCGGCTCTGATTCGGCCGGTCTGCAGATTGTAGGCAGCAATAAGGATAAGATATTTTTTGCCGATTATTCAGATACTAAAAAAGCCTCCGGTCATATAAATATTTTATCATGGCAGCCTGGCCAGGCCTCCGATAATCTTAAGATGACAGCGGCTCTGCCCTCGCGTCAGGACGAGCCTCTGCAGGTTGAGCAGGTCACGGAAGCTCCCGATCACAGTAAACTGGCAATTGTAATTTCCATTTCCAAATCCGGCATAAAGACGGAGAATGCCGCAGAAGACGAGGAAAACGACACGCCCTTGGGAGTCTGGATATTCAATAAAAACGCCGAACGCGGAGAGAATCCCCTGAGCTGGCTGAACCTGGCCTCTCATAAAGCCAGGGATCTGCGTATAATCTGGGCTAAAGATTCTCAATGCTTGGGCGGAATCGCCGGACACAGCGATTCTGTGGAGTTATTTGCCTATCACAGTCACAACGACTGTCCGGCCGCTAAACTGCACGGTCTCTCCGAAGGCGAGCATATAACTCCTCTGGAGTTCAACAGCGACAGCGACGAAATGACCTTTGCTTCCGACCACCGCGTCGACAAATACAATTTTTACATGAAAGAGAACAAGGAGCTTCTCAGCGCCGCCAATTTAGGCATTGTTCCCTCCAATTTTGTCACGTCCTCCAAGGGCGCGGCGGCCTATACCGCTACAGTTCACAATACGCAGAACATCTATATCTGCACCCTGAACAATCCCAATTCGTCCATGGTTAACATAACCGCCGATACCGCCAAGCATACTCTCTTTTACCGCATAGTGGCTCAGCTGGAATACGCGGTCAACTACTGGCATAATTTAGTGATGGCCATATAAATTCCAGTCTTAACGCAGCTTAGAATCCTTTGTCTTAACAGCAAAGATCCTTCGCCTAACGGCTCAGGATGACAGAATATGCTGCCGCTCAGAGCGCCCGCCTTGTCATTCTGAGCGCAGCGAAGAATCTTTGTCTAAATAATAAGGTTTTAAAACAATTCGGCTAAAGAGCCTGCTTTCTGAATATCGGCGTCCATCTCTTCGCGGACCTTTTTCAGCTCGCCCCAGGTTTCCTCCAGAGCCTGATTGATGACCCGCGAGCCTCCCAGAACGGTCATAAAATTGGTATCCCCGTTCCAGCGCGGCACAATATGCATATGCAAGTGACTAGCCATGCCGGCTCCGGCTACCCGGCTGACGTTCATGCCGATATTGAAGCCCTCGGGATGAGCCGCTTTCTTAATTACCGCCGCCCAGCGCTGGACCATCACCATAATTTCGCCCAGTTCCTCATGGCTGAGCTCCAGGATATTGCCGGTATGGCGGTACGGAACGACCATCAGATGGCAGTTGTTGTAGGGATAGAGGTTCATTAAGCAGTAACAGGTTTTGCCGCGCTCTAAGACTAAATTGCGCTTGTCATCGTCCTGAGCGTGCTTTTCGCACATAAAGCAGGCGTCGCCCTGACAGGGCTTTTTAGGGGCGCGGATCATTTCCATTCTCCACGGCGCCCACATAGTGTCCAATTCTCCCATAATTCACCGCCTTAAAAAATTACATGACAACGTTTAAGCTGAAGCTGGTTTTGGCTTTGTGAGCCACGTCGGTAAAGACGATCAGCATGTCCAAGGCGTCGCGGAACACATCGGCGGCGTTCATATCCACAAAGCGCAGCTCGCCGTAGCCGCGGGGATCTTCCTTGTCCCATTCCGGACAGCGGGCCATGACCGGCTTAAAGACGACTTTCTCGCCCTCCTTGCTCATGCCGAATACGCCGGTTTCGTCGCGAACCAGCTTGCTGTAAATGTGGGAGCTGGTATCTTCAAAGTTGGAACGCACCAGGATTCCGTTGGAGCAAAGATATATCTGATAGCCTTCGTTGGAATAGATGGGAAACGGCTGCAGCTCACCGTTCCAGGTAAAGTAACGGGGACGCGAAGAGCCGTCTTCAAAATATTCCATTACCGGCTCGTCGTAAGCCCAGAGCTGGGCCACTTTCCAGGTATTTTCGGAAAAGATCTTTTCCAGCTTAATAATATCTTCGGCCAGCTCCATGGTCTTTTGAACGCTGAAATTGTTCTCCTGCTCCAGCGTCAGTCCGGCCCAGACCGAGTCCGGCGAGAGACGGGCCGCCGCCTTCAGGAAGAGTTCCAGGCCGAAAACCGCGCTTTTGCAGCCCTCAGCGGTCTGGAGAATATTTATGGCGCATTCCGCACAGATATTATCCACAGTATTATCGCCGCGCAGAAGCTTATTGTGACGCATGGTCTCCCATTCAAAACGCCTTCTTCCGTCCGAAGCATAATCGGAAATTTTCTCCTGATAAGGACGGCAGGGGCGCATACGCACCGGCACAATATCTAAAATAATTTCATAAATAGTATTATCTGCCATAATTCTTCCCCTGGATCATTATGTCATTTATGGTAAATGTAAAACCGCTTTTTCCTGAATAATCGTTAATCTGTAAAAAGCCGCTTTCCATATAAATTTAATGTAAAAAGTTTTGTTACGCAGGATTCACACAGAAACAAACTTCTGCTTAAGCCTTACCGGAAGGTCGTTCAGAATTGCTTGCGATTCGGCGTTGTCTATTTTTCCGTCGTTTTCTAAAGCCTTTATAATATCTCCTGTCAAACCTGCGGCTATCTCTAAAAGCTGCAGACGCGAGACGGCAAAACTATAGTTTCACCCAAATCTTATTCGACGTCTGTCTTTTTCTATCCGGCATGGCTTTGACCAGAGTAACAATATGTAATTAAATGACATTTCGCGCCTCCTCAAAATAAAATAGACCTCCCGAAGGAAGCCTCGCCGCTGCTCCGATAAACGGCGCAGAGCAAAAAAAAACATCTTGACATAAGGGCCAAGACGTTGTATGTTTATAAACAGAAAGAGCGCTTGCCACGTTAGACGGTGCAAACCCTCTGTCGATTTACTGAAAAAGTAAACCGCTTGTCATCGGGAAAATGCTTGGGCGGTTTATTTTTTTTGCGTTATCTTATCAATGATATACAGAACGAGTCCCGTAATGGAAACTACGTCTGCGAATATTGCAAGAATCTCTCTTACAGT
>JAFTAM010000111.1 GCA_017458675.1 bacterium | reverse complement strand
GCTTTTTCTTCAGGTGTATGAAGTCTTTTTGCCATAGGTAGACTCCTTTCAATATGAATTTATGGTAGGATAAATCCAACTTAAAAACCATATTTTTTTTGTCCGAATTTATGGGTTCATTATAATATCATTATTATAATACTGGTAATGATCAACATTATTTCGATTTTTCTAATTTCACAGCTATTCCTGCCACTAAGCTGGTGGTGAAAAACGTCAATGCCAAAGCCAACTATATTTGTGTGCTTTATCAGCTTTACAACAACGTCACCGGCAAATACTCTGCCACTTACAAGAAGACCGCCGGGACCTACGATTCCAACGCCAAAACCTATACTTTCCCCTTCACTTCGTCTTCGCTCAACGGAAAGGATTACGATTCCGTTGTCATAAAATCGGTCGCTTTGGATAATTCCGTAAGTACAACTCAACGGAGTATCCTCATAGCCAGTACCTACAACCTCCTCTACAGCGGCCTGAAGGCGCTGAATACCCGTTATTCCGTCAACGTCTATAACGGGACCTCCGGCGTAATCGGCCGTCAGGGGACCATGGTTTACACGCTGCCCAGCGGCAAGCAGTTTACCGCCAACGGCGTCATTAAGTATGACCCCGTCGCCAAGCGCTATGTCATGCACTTTGAGACTGTTAAGACCACGGCCTCTTCGATTAAGGTCAACAAGATAACTGTCGGCAACAGGTACTACGCCAACAGTTTTACCATGAAATACGGCCAGAACAAAAACGCTTCCAATCAGAACGAAGGGCGCAATACCCGCACTCTGAGCATGGGCTCCTCTAACTTCAAAAAGTGCAGCATTGCTTACACCGTAACTTTGACAAACGCCCCATCTTCTCTGAGCAGCGCTTCCATGAAGTGGAGCACCGCCAACGGCTCCTACACTACCAAAGGCAAATATGCCGACGGCAAAGTGACCTTCACTCCCAAAACCTCCGCCGATAAGCTCACCGTCGGCACGATTACCGCCGGAAGCAAAAAGAGCACCAAGTCCTTTGCCTTGACTCCCAAAAAGCGCAGCTACAGCCTCAGCTACAGCTCGCAGATGGGCAAGAAAGGCAATAAATGGGTTTCATCGACCTGCTCCGCCTGTTATGTCAAGGGCGGCGGCAAGTGCAAAGCCTGCAAAGGAACCGGAAAGGTCGCCTGCACGGCGGCTAAAATGCCCGGCGGAAGCAAGTGCTTCTATTGCAGCGATTCAAAAAAGATGAACTGCCCGACCTGCGCGGCCACAAAAAAGTGCCAGACCTGCTCTGGAAAGGGAACGCGCAATATCCTGAAAGCCGTCAGCTAAAAACCGGAAATCACCTCTGAATAAAGAAGGACTGCCGCATTCTGCGCAGCAGTCCTTCTTTGCTGTCTATATACAATCGGAACGGGAAGGCAGGAGATATGCTTGCAGACAAATTGACCGAAGCTTTAATTCTGGCTAAAAATAACCAATTATCCGACATCAGCGAAATTTATGACGTTATCAATCCGACGACAGGCAGCTCCGGGATATTGGCCGATCTGGATCACTCTGAGCTGGTTCCGGTACCTTGGATTCAGGAAAAGGAACCACTGACTTTAGACAGTTATACCGTATCACGCAGTTTAACCCTTAAAGAAGCAGACGAATATCTGCTGAAGCTGCATGAAGAAACAAAAACTGATTCAGACGCGCTGCAGCGATATGCGGGAACAGGAGGCAAAGAACAGTTGTTTAAAATCAGCTTCCTGATAAAACTGGCCTTTGAATGCGGATTAAGCTTTGATTCCTTCAGAAAACTGGCCTATCTGGCCGGGCACAGCTTTCACGGCAAGACCTGCTATCCGCCGTATTTTTTCCTGAAGTACGCGCTTTGCCAGGGAAGCGGCTATGAAGAATACAAAAACGCGCTGCTCGATATCAACGTCCTCAAAGCTCTGCTGGAAAATGATATTCTGCGCTTAAATAACTGTGAAAACTTTTACTTTTCCCCGCGGCTTATATCAGACTATCATCGCAGAAACAGAGAAAAGTACAAAACGTCCTTCATGCGGGCGCTTGAAAACAGAAACTTTCAGGCAGACTTTATCAGATATTTCTTCGAAGGCGTTTATATAAACGGAAAGTCGCTTGCCGGCGCAGACAAAGCCGCTGAGCGCCTTTAGCCTACTTGCCCATGACCGCCTGCTTGGCCTTATTCTTGGGGATATCGCGGAAATACCCAAGAATAGCGGCCTTGTCCTTGGCGGAGATATCCAGGTCCTTCAGAAACTCGCAGTCCGCCTCCAACTGGACCTTGGCCTCCAAAGCCTTGGCGGTCTCGTCCTCCTGCAGCCCCTCCACCGCGATCACAAATTCACCTCTGGGCTCGGTCTCGCGGTATTTTTCGCAGAAAAACTCCAAATCGGCCAAAACGCACTCCTCAAAATACTTGGTGAGCTCGCGCCCCACGAAAGCCCGGCGATTTCCGAAGGCCTCCCTTAAAGCCTGAAGCGTCGATAAAACCCGGTGCGGAGCTTCAAAAAAAAGCATGGTGCGCTCCTCCCTTGCGAGCGTCGCCAAAAACTTCTGTCTGTCGCCGTCGCCGCGGGGCAGGAAACCCTCAAAGGCAAAGCGGCGCGTCGGCAGGCCGCAGGATGCGGCCGCCGCGGTCAGAGCGCTGGCGCCGGGAACCGGAGAGACGCCCAGCCCCTCCTGATGGCACTTCAGAACTAAATCGCGGCCGGGATCGGAAATGCCGGGCATGCCGGCTCCGGAGATGACCGCCACGGTCTTGCCCTGCTTCAAAAGATCGGCAATATTGCTGCCGGAGGCCTCTCTCCCCGATTCTCGATATGAGATAAGAGTACCCTTCACCTCCAAATGCAGCGCATTGAGCAGACGCCGGGAAGCCTGGACTTCTTCGCAGGCTATATAGTCTGCCCGGCGCAGAATATCGGCGGCTCGGGGCGTAAAATCCCCCAAATTGCCGATAGGCACGCCCACCAGGTAAAGGGTATGCGGTTTTAATTCGGTCTTGCTGGGCTCCTGCAGTTCCCTGTCAGCTTCGGTATTCAAGTTAAATGCCTTCTCCAAAATAATGATAGCGCCATATTCGCTGAAAGAGTTAAGATTCTTCGCTGCGCTCTCAATGACATGGAAAAGGCGCTCTGTTTAACAAGGGAAGCGCTCTCGGGATAGCAAGAGAAACGCCCGAGCGCCGGAAAATAGCTCAGAGCATCAGGCACTGTCGCATATTAAGCAAAAACAGGCTTTAAGCATACATGCTTTTCACAGGTTTTGTTTTGCTCTGAAGCGAGCGTCCGAAGCGAAGCGCAGTCGCGGAGCGAAGTGCAAAACAAAACCGACATAGCAGAAACATACAGAACATGTTCTTAAGATTCTTCGCTGCGCTCAGAGCGTCAGGAGAAAGACTCAGAACAGCAGAGCTCACGCTGTCCCTAAAAACAAAGAAGCCCCCTCCGCGCTGACAGCGGAGAGGGCCTGAACATGACATCAGCCTATCAGCACGCCGTGGGAGGCGGCCAAAAACCTGACTTTCTGCATCAGGTCAAGAACTATGGTATTCCAGGTAAACTGAGAAGCCGTATATTTTCCGGACTTGCGGATCCGCTTCTGCAGCTGCTCGTCCTTCATCAGAGTGCGGATGTATTCGACAATCTCCAGCTCGTTTTCCGTCTCAATGACCACGCTGTTGACCATAGTCTGGGCGTAGTCCTCGCCGGTGGCGCCCACAAAGGCCAGGCCTCCGCAGGCCATAACTTCCAGACCGACCAGTCCGAAGGGCTCGTGGCCCGAGTTAGCCAGTACGCAGTCGGAGCCTCCGTACAGAATATTGATGACCTCTTCGGAGACATAGAAGCAAAGCTCAATAATATCATAATCCTTAGCTTTTTCCAGTTCAGCGAAGACCTGTTCCTTAGGCGCCTTGGAGGGCAAATGGAGCTCCTTGACGCTCAGCCCCTGGCGGGCCGCTTCCGCCATTACCTCGTTGCGGTGGTATTCCTTGCCGCCGCGGGCTATCAGGGTAGGACGCATGCCCATGAGCTTCATAACGCCCACCGACCTTATAGCCATAACCCAGCGCTTGTCGACGTCGTAGCGGCCCACCTTAGTAAGCAGCAGGTCGGGGAAAATGCGGCGCAGCGTCTTAATATCGCTTTTATTGACCGGCTTTAAAATATGCTCGGGAATGCCGTTGTGAATGACGATGGGATTGATGCCGGACATCCACATGCGAACTTCATATATCGGCTGACCGCCGTTATCACGCAGGCCTCGGAGAGCTCCTGCCAGTTGACGCCGCTGAAGCCGTAAAGGTTATTGGCGTTCCACAATATTATGGCCCGCCTTTCCAGACCGCGCTCCCGCAGAGCCCGGCGCAGATTGAGCACCGTAGGAATAGTCTGCCACTCCTCGGCCAGAATTACCGTCGTGGCGCCTCTGTCTACACCGGGAGCGATCACTTCATTGATCAGGGCCTCCGGCAGAGACGAGGCCATATCTTTCACCTTTTCATTCTTGGCCATATAGCAGCCGCCGGGATTCAAAGCGCTTATCCACTGGCACCAGCGGTGCAGACAGACGTCCCCCTGAATTTCAGAAGACGGCAGATCCGGATCACCGATAAAGTATAGGTGAACTCCATATCCCATCCTGCCCAGACACGAACAAAGCTCTTTGGCCCTTATGCCTAAGCCGCCGGCCAAAGAGAACAGGTCTGGTCCTTCAAAAGACAGCATTACAAACTGAACGTCATTAAAATTGAACAGAGCCGGATCTTTTATCATATATTCACTTTAAAGCGCCGCACCGAAGATTTGCACGATCGACGTGTCAACCGTGCCTTGTATCTGCACTTCCTGGGATTATACCATTTATGTCCGGAAGCGTCAAATGACCGCACGGGTCCCAGCGAGACGAATGCGCACCGTTGGTATATACAATCGCATTTTTCTGCACATTTTAAAAATAAAATTATGCAGAAAAATCATCTTTCATCCTTCATTAACAAAGTTCCGAAAGATGAAATTACCTATTCTTCATCGCGTTTCAGAATCGCCAGGAAGGCCTCCTGAGGAATATCGACGTTTCCGATGCGCTTCATGCGCTTTTTGCCCTCCTTCTGCTTTTCAAGAAGCTTGCGTTTGCGGGTGATATCGCCGCCGTAGCATTTGGCCAGCACGTTTTTGCGCATAGCCTTGACGGTTTCGCGAGCCAGAATCTTGCCGCCCAGACAGGCCTGAATGGGAACTTCAAACATCTGCCGGGGAATGGCCTCCTTCAGCTTTTCCGACAGTTCCCGGCCGGCGGCATAAGCTCTCTCCCGGTGAACGATAATCGACAGAGCGTCGACCTTCTGGCCGTTCACCAAAATGTCCAGGCGCACCAGATCGGACTGCCGGGAGCCGCAGACCTCGTAATCGAAAGACGCGTAGCCTCGGGTGCGGGATTTTAGCTGATCGAAGAAATCGGTGATAATCTCCGCCAAAGGCATCTCATAATTGATCATAGCTCTGCCCGGAGAGGGATATTCCATACCCAAAAAGGTACCGCGCCTGCCCTGACAGATATCCATAATCTGGCCAACATAGTCCTCGGGAACGATAATAGTGGCCTTGACGATAGGCTCCTCAATGATCAGCTGCTGCTCGCCTCCGGGAAAATCGGAGGGATTCTGAATAACCTTCGTCTCGCCGCTTTTAGTCTTCAGCGTATAAATAACGCTGGGGGCGGTGGCGATCAAATCAAGATCGAATTCACGCTCAAGGCGTTCCTGGACGATCTCCATATGCAGCAGTCCCAAAAAGCCGCAGCGATAGCCGAAGCCCAGAGCCGCGGAGGTCTCCGGTTCCCACACCAGAGAGGCGTCGTTGAGCTTAAGCTTAATTAAGGCGTCGCGAAGGTTGTTGTAATCAAGAGGATCGATGGGATAGAGGCCGCTGTAAACCATAGGAACCGCCGGACGGTATCCGGGCAGAGCTTTCTCCGCCCCGCCCTTGGCCAAGGTCAGAGTGTCGCCCACTCTGGTTTCCTCAATATTGCGGATCTGGGCCGCCAAATAACCGACGTCTCCGGCTCTCAGGGTCTCGACAGGCTTGGGCTTGGGCGTAAAAATGCCCACCTCGTCTACCAGGTACTCCTTGCCGGTGCTCATCATGCGCACCGTGCAGCCCTTGGAGACCTCGCCGTCAACCACGCGGAAGAAAGGAAGTACGCCCCGGTATTTATCGTAGACTGAATCAAAGATCAGCGCCCGCAGAGGCTTATCCGGCTCTCCGGAAGGCGGAGGTATCTGTTTGACAATGGCTTCCATCAGATCGTCAATACCGATATTCTGCTTGGCCGAAACCAGACAGGCGTCCTCAGCGGGAAGCACCAGAACTTCTTCAATTTCCTTGATTACGCGCTCGGGATCGGCAGAAGGCAGGTCGATCTTATTGATGACCGGCACGACCTCCAGATCCTGATCGAAAGCCATCTGGTAGTTGGCCAGCGTCTGAGCCTCCACGCCCTGGGAAGCGTCCACTACCAGCAGAGCGCCTTCGCAGGCCGCCAGAGAGCGGGAAACCTCATAGGTAAAGTCAACATGGCCGGGAGTGTCCAGCAGATTGAGCTGGTAGGTTTTTCCGTCCTTAGCCTCATAATACAGAGTGACAGGGTGGGATTTTATAGTGATGCCGCGCTCGCGCTCCAGATCCATGGAATCGAGCACCTGATCCATCATCTCCCGCTTATCAATCGCATTGGTGCGCTCCAAAATGCGATCGGCCAAAGTTGATTTGCCATGATCGATATGAGCGATAATACAAAAGTTTCTGATTAAGCTTTGGTCCATATTTCTATTTCCGCACAAACATTCATACGAGCCCGGGCCTCGGCCCGCCAAAGGCTGACCTATGCAGCGCCTCAAAATCGGCAAAAGTTTCAAATTCTCCGAAGATTCCCAAAATAAACCGGCCGAAATAAGATTCTTCGCCATGTTCAGACGGCATTTTTGCCCTTATGCGCTGTCCAAAAAGGAGCTTGGACCGCTTCAGCACAGCGTTTATAATTTACAGCCTCTTTTTATACTCTGCAGTCAAGCCGCAGAATACAATTAAGCCGATTCATCTCTGCCATAAAGGCAGAGAATCGTCGGCATAACAAAAAAAAACTTTTACAGAGACGGTATTAACCTTTTCCTAAAGGTTTAACCTTGCTGACAGCTTCCTTAAGCTCTTTGCCGGGCTTGAAAACGGGTACGCTTCTGGCGGGAATCTTAATCTTTTCGACATTTTCGCCGGTAGCGCCGGGACGGCGGCCTTCGCGGGCCTTGCGCTCACGAATTTCAAAAGCGCCAAAAGGAATCAAGCGCACATTCTCGCCCTTCTTGAGGCGATTTACGATGACCTTTAAAAGAAGATTCAACAGATTGCCGGCCTCTTTTTTGTTTAGGTTAGCTTCTGCGGCGAAATCCTCGACAATATCACTCTTGCCGACTTTCGTTCTCTTCTCTTTGGAATCTTTAGCCATGACTATCCTCCAGGTAGTACAAAATACCTATTACTGCTTTCAAGCAATTGAATCCTAATCCTTTAAGCTCTAAAAAAATTCAAAAAAAAAGCAGATTAAGAAGGCATCTTATTCATAAAAGTATTGAATTACAAGCTTTATTTCACATAAAACTTATTCCCCCTTCCTGAGACAAAATTATTTTTAACATTTTTTTTCAAATATTTTAACACAGCAGTCAGGCAGAACAAAGAACGCAGGTCAAAGGCGCCGCTTTATCGGAAGCTAAAGAAGGAATAGAAAAATTACTGAAAGAATCTTTTGAGTTATGCGTTTTCCTTTTGATTTTACTTTAAAACAGGCCATTCATCAGGCCAAAATGAGCCGTCAGGGCCGCCGTTATCCTACGGTATGTATGCTTGAACCTCTCTATACCTGCAATTTAGCCTGCCGGGGCTGCAGTACGGAGCGCCACACCGGCAAGCTCTCCGACCGCCTCAGCGTCGCCCGGTGCCTGCAGGCGGTAGAAGAGGCCAACGTCCCCATAGTATCGGTATGCGGCGGCGAGCCTATGCTCTATCCGGAGCTGCCTGAGCTGCTGAGCGAGCTCATCGCCAGGGACAAATACATAATCCTCTGCACTAACGCTCAGCTGCTCGACACCAAGCTCTTCGGTATTGTTCCCCCGGACCGCCACCTCTTTGTCAACGTACATCTGGACGGCATGCGCAAAACCCAGGAGTACGTCTGCAACCGTTCCGGCGTCTGGGATCGGGCCATCGCCATGATCCGCGAAAGCAAGCAGCGCGGCTACATAACCGTCACCAACTGCACGGTATTTAAAGAGACCGACGTCAATGAGCTCGAAGAGCTCTGCCAGCTGCTGACCAGTCTGGATATCGACGGCATCTTTATCTCTCCCGGCTATCATTACGAGAGCGTCAAAGAGGACGTCTTCTTAACCCAAAAAGAGATTGAAGATAAATTTAAGGTTATCCGCGAGTTTGCTCCCAAGTACAAAATTACCGCCACCCCGCCCTTCCTCGATTTCTGCTGCGGAGAGACCGAACTTGACTGCGCTCCTTACTCTACGGTCAATTTCACCCCCAAAGGCTGGAAGGCTCCCTGCTATCTGATCAATACAGACAGATACTATCCCGATTTCAAAACCTTCTGGGACAGCGTAGACTGGGAATACTGGGAAAAGCACACCGACCAGCGCTGCTCCAACTGCCGCATGCACTCCGGCTTTGAACAGAACGCCGTCGCCAAAGCCATGCAGAATCCCAAGGAGATCCTGCGCCTGGCCGCCTGGCAGTTCGCTCACTGATCAGACCGATTATTTTTTCCTTATGAACAATTGAGACTGCCGAGCCATTATTCGGCAGTCTCTTTTCATATGCGCCGGCTTCCGACGCTCCCCGCCCAGAAATTGCTGAAAATGGTCCATAGGGAAAGGTCTTAGCCGCGACTCGGAATGACAGCAGAAAATTTTAGACGGCGCGGCGCAAAACGCGCTTTACAGTTCCAGCAAGTCTTCCATTGTGCAGTACAGCGCCCTGCTGAGACGTAAAAGCGTAACCGCTGAGGTTTTATTGATATCCCGTCGGCGTTGTTCAAACATCTGAATTTGACGCAGAGGGACCTCAGCCTCGGCGGACAGCTCTGACTGAGAAAGACCGCAGGACTCGCGCCGATAACGCAGCTTTGTAAGCGGAGAAGCCGCTTTAATTTCACATTCCAGCCGTTCAGCAAGCTGCAGAATATCCATCTCGTGATACGGCATATACATGCGGATAAACTTTTCCAAGGAAACGGCTTTCAGGATGGACATAAAGGAGCGGCCGCTATACCATTGCAGATGCGCCAAAGCCCATCCAGCCCAATACTCTGGCGATTTATCCAAATACATTACATCCTCTGTCTCCGAAAAAGAGATATTGGCCTCCTGCAAAACCCGCCGGGCGAGCTCACATCCGTTCATACCGGCTACATAGCGAGGATTTCCTCTGGCAAACTGTTTGGAAATATCAGAAACGGCAAAAGCTTTCCCGAAAAGGTCAGGAACAATATCTAAAGAGAGCACGGCAAAATCGACCGCATGACCAAGCGCATTCCCGGCTCCGGCAACATAGCTCTCATCGTAAGCGCGGATCGCCATTTTTTATACCCTCTCTCATTATATCGAGCATATAAAGCTCATTGATTCCCTCGACAGACTGTCTTCTTCTGCGGTAGGCCCTGCGGGCTTCTCTGTCCCTGGCCAATCTTTTTTCATAATAGAATTCCGCCTCGGCAGGTTCCGCTCCCGCAAAGCGAAGACGCGCAAAAGCTTCCCGGCTCTTCAGGACAATCTGCTCTCCTAATTTTCCCAGCCGCATGGCCTCAGACAGTTTGGCCAGCGAAATCGCCCCCGAAACAAAATCCTGGGCGAAAGTAAAATATGAATCGTCAGCCCTATAACCGATAATAGCATCATAAGCTGTCGGATCGATAAAAAAATTTCTTTGCAGATAATTTTTTGCCTCTTCGGCGATACTGCCTTTCTGCCAATAGCTGCGAAATTTGGTCATAATCGCCAGCCAATTCAAAACATTGTAATCAGGAGAGGTGAGATTAAGAATGCGCAGTCCTTCCGAATTGAGCTCATAGCTGTTGACAAAGCCGTCCCGCCCGTCTCCGCAGGCCCATTCTTTGGCCAGCTCAATATCTGCAGTAGTATAAAAGCCGCTGCCGTAATCATTCGTCCTTTTGCTGCCGTTATATTTCGGCGCTTCAATTATATGATCCGAGCCATGGAATAAAAGCATAGCCAACTCCTTTTCGGATTTATTATATCGCTCCAGCGATATAATTTCAAGAATGAGTCCAGCCAGTTGCTGTCTGCCGCTGACTTAACTTTCTTTCAGGCCAGCAGACGAGAATTAACAAAATAGAGTTCAACGCCAAAGTTCGAAATGATAGCTTCTCTATGGATGACAGGCTGCCTTACAGACCGACGGCGGACGCAGGCGGTCTGGAAACAGGATATTTGCAGAAGCGGATACATACAGAGCGCGCAGCGGCAGGCATAGTGTATTAAAAGCTTAAAAAACATCTGGAAATCAGGCAATGTCGGTAAGTTAAGCCTATAATTTGCTAAAAAATGGTACATTAACTTGTTTTACCAATGCTTGCAAATGTTTCCCATGTCATTCTGAGCGAAGAATCTTTAGAGCATGTTCTGCATGTTTTCGCTATGCCGGTTTTCTTTGTCGCTACCGCTTCGCGCTCGCTTACGCTCGAATCTCCGCGTACGCGTCAAAGAAAACCTTTATTAAGAAT
>JAFTAM010000110.1 GCA_017458675.1 bacterium | reverse complement strand
GAGGAACGCAGATACGCTTCCGGCTTAGGCCCGCAGATCCGCTCGGTGATGAATTACGGCATAGCTTTCTGGAAGAAGGAATGCTGCGTAAAAGTTTTGGAAAGCGCGCGCTGAGTATTTGGCAGGAGCGCGGGGGCTTTCGTTCTTAAGAAGCTATCGGGTTTTTGCAATTAAGCGGGCGCCGTCGATTGTCATTCTGAGCCCAGCGAAGAATCTTAGCCCGTTATGATGAAAGAACCTTCGCCCGCGGCAGTAAAGCGTTTTTGACGGCCTCCCGCGGCTGGTGCATTTTTGTTTAAGACTATGGAATATATAAAAATAACCAAGGATAACCTCGAAAAGGAGCACATCTGCTGCGCCATTTCCAACAGCCGGGACGTTCAGGTAGCCTCTAAAAAGGCCTGGCTCGCTGAGCAGCTGGACTGCGGGCTGGTGTTTCTGAAAAGCGCGGAGAGAGGCAAATGCTTTATCGAGTATATCCCCGCCGAATATGCCTGGAATCCTATCGAGGCGGACGGGTATATGTATATCGACTGTCTGTGGGTATCCGGTTCCCTTAAAGGACACGGCTATTCAAACGATCTGCTGGCCGCCTGTATAGGCGAGAGCCAAGGCAAATGGAAAAAGGGCCTCTGCATTCTTTCCTCGGCCAAGAAAAAGCCGTTCCTGGCCGATCCGAAATACCTCAAGCACAAGGGCTTTGAGGTGTGCGACGAGGCCGACAACGGCGTTCAGCTCTGGTATCTGCCCTTTGACAAAGACGCCGAAAAGCCGCGCTTCAAGGCCTGCGCCAAGCATCCGCATATTGATGAGGACGGCTATGTGCTTTACTACACAAGTCAGTGCCCTTTCAACGCCAAATATGTTCCCATTCTGCAGAAGACGGCGGAGGAAAACGGCATAAAGTTTAAAGCCGTTCATCTGACCTGCCGGGCCGAGGCTCAGAACGCGCCCACTCCGATCACGACATATGCTCTGTTTTTTAACGGAGAGTATCTGACCAACGAGCAGATGAACGGTAAAAAGTTCCTGAAGCTGGCAGGCCTGCAGAGTTAGTTTGTCCGGCTGTCAGAGCGGCGCCCGTCGGCGGGCATTAAGATGTATACGCATTGGCTCTAATCGGAAGTTGGCCGCATTTGAGGTTGAATTCCGGATACAACTGTGATAGGATTAAATCGGAATCAGGTCGCTGTGGCTATACAGAATCGAATCGGAAGGGCATAGATGTTATTTCAACGCAGCAGATATGTAAATGCGCTTATCGGCAGAAAATGGAACGGCAGAATCAAGGTTTTGACGGGACTGAGGAGATGCGGAAAGAGTACGGTGCTTTTCGAGCTGTTTTATAACCATCTCACTGAGAGCGGAGTCAGCCCGGATAACATTATCAGAATAGCTTTAGACGATGACATTAACAGAGAATTCAGAGATCCGGACCGGCTTTCTGAATATGTCAGGAAAAAGTGCTCAGGAGCGGAACAGTATTATCTTTTTCTCGATGAAATTCAGTATGCTGTATCCAGGGCCGAGCTGAACAACCGTGACGAGCCCGTCAGACTGTACAGCGTTCTTAACGGTCTGCTGCATCTGAAAAATGTTGACGTTTATGTTACAGGCAGCAATTCCAAGCTGCTTTCCAAGGATGTATCGACCGAATTCAGGGGCAGGGGCGATACCGTGCGCATATATCCGCTTTCGTTCGGGGAGTTTTTTGAGTTCTCGGGGTTGGACAAAACGGACGCATATAATGAACATGTAATGTTCGGCGGGATGCCTTATCTTTTGAATCTGCATACGGACGAAGATAAGTATAATTATTTGCAGGAATTGTTTGAGGAGATTTATTTTAAGGATATTGAAGAGCGATATTCAATTCGTCTGCCTGATGTCCTGAGAAGTTTGACGGGCTGTCTGTGTTCGTCGGTAGGCTCGCTGACCAATTCCAGCAAGATTGCCCGAACCGTTAAGAGTACAAAGAATATTAATGTCGATTCGGAGACTGTCGGCATGTATCTTACGTATCTTACCGACAGCTTTCTGTTTTCCAGAGCCGATCGCTACGATGTAAAAGGGAAGAGATATTTTGAGTATCCTTCCAAGTATTACTGCGCCGACGTCGGCTTAAGAAATGTCCGGCTGGGTCTTCGTCAGCAAGAAGAAACGCACATTGTTGAAAATATCATATACAATGAACTGCTGTGCAGAGGCTATGCCGTTGATGTCGGCGTCGTGGAAGCCTACGAATCGGACGCCGCCGGAAAACGTGTTCAAAGATCTCTGGAAATAGACTTTATAGCCAGCAAGGGCGGCAAAAAATACTACATCCAGGCTGCTCTGAATATGGACGATGAAAAGAAGCGGCAGACAGAGCTGCGCCCGCTGATGGCTGTCAACGATTATTTCAAAAAAGTCGTGATTTCAAAATCTTACGGCAAGAGCTGGACTGATGAGTCCGGCATTCTGAGACTGGGTATTATTGACTTTCTGATCGACGAGACCAGCCTTGACCGCTAGCGCTCCCCGACAGTTTTCTGCCAGTCGCTCAGACTTGCTATCTCTTTTATGCTTGAATAAACAGGGATATCTTTCTAATCGGAAGTTGGCCGCATTGTCGGCCTAATTCCGGAAAGCGTCCGGCGGGCCGAAGCGGCGCTTTGGGGCGGGGCGGTTGACTTATGTGCGGCGGCCGGCCATAATAACATACAAAATTCAGCCGGCGGGAAAGCCGGTAAGGACGGAGGCTGTGGTGCTTGAAAGCGAACGGCTGCTGATTTATCCTGTAAGCGATGAGAAGCTGAAGCAGATAATTGAGAACGAAAGCAATGGCGATCTGAAGCAGGCCTATGCGGAGATGCTGGATGGCTGCCTCCGTGAGCCTGAAAAGAGAATATGGCATGCTCTCTGGTTTATTGAACTGAAGGAGCGTTCGGGTACGGTTGTCGGCGACATTTCCTTCAAGGGCCTCAGCGCCGGCGGTTCTGTCGAGCTCGGCTACGGACTCCGGGAGGGCTTCTGCGGCAAGGGCTATATGACTGAGGCTGTAAAAGCCATAGCCGAATGGGCGCTTGCCCAAAGCGGAGTAACCTGTGTTGAAGCCGAAACCGAGCCGGACAATGTTTCCTCCCAGCGAGTGCTGGCCCGCGCCGGCTTTGCGCCGACCGGCGTCATGGGCGAGGAAGGCCCGAAATATGCGTATGTCTCGGCGCGGATTTAGATTTAATTAGCCCTCCCGCCGCGGGAAGCGCTGTCTGAAAATCCGCCTCGCTTGAGTGTCTGAGTCAGGAAAGCTCCCGCGGCGTTATATTGTTGGAGTATATACAATGAATAACAGCTACACCATCCGTTCGGAAAAGACAGAGGATTACAGAGCTGTTGAGCAGCTCATCAGAGAATCGTTCTGGAACGTTTACCGTCCGGGCTGCCTGGAGCATTATGTGATCCATGTGCTCAGAGACGATCCTGCCTTCGTCAGGGAGCTCGATTTTGTCATGGAAAAGGACGGCCGTCTGATAGGTCAGAACATGTTTATGAAGACCGTCATAAAGGCCGACGACGGCAGAAATATCGAAGTTCTGACCATGGGGCCGATTTGCATTGCACCCGAATATAAGCGCCAGGGCTATGGCAAAGCGCTGCTGGATTATTCCCTGGAGAAGGCTGCCGGTCTGGGCTTCGGAGCGGTTTTGTTTGAAGGCAATATCGCCTTTTACGGCAAGAGCGGCTTTGATTACGCCTCCCGCTTCGGCGTCAGGTACCATGATCTGCCCGAAGGCGCCGACGCCTCGTTCTTCCTCTGCAGAGAGCTGATTCCCGGCTGTCTCGGCGGCGTCAGCGGAGTCTATTTTACGCCCAAAGGCTATTATGTCGACGAAGCCAAGGCCGAGGAATTCGATAAAACCTTCCCGCCTAAAGAAAAGCTGAAGCTGCCCGGACAGATTTTCTGAACGAAGAATCTGACGGCTGCGGTCGTGAAAGCTCCTTCGCCTGTCGGCTGAGGGTGACGCTGGACTTGTCATTCTGAGCGCAGCGAAGAATCTGTGTCTGTGAGGTTATAGAGCCTTCGCCTATCGGCTGAGGATGCCGCTGGACTTGTCATTCTGAGCGCAGCGAAGAATCTGTGCCTGTGACGTAAAAGATCCTTCGCCTGCCGGCTCAGGATGACAAATAAAATGGCTGAGGATGATGCTGGACTTGTCATTCTGAGCGCAGCGAAGAATCTGTACCTGTGACGGTAAAAGATCCTTCGCCTGCCGGCTCAGGATGACAGATGAGAGAGACGCTGTGTCTGCAGAGATAACAGGCTCAGGATGTCAAGTTAGCAAGGCGCAGGCTGCGTGCTTATTATGTCGTATTGGTTTGCCTCAACACGCGGCGGGGCAGAATTGTTCATATCATTTGAATTGAAAGCAGGGAGAAAAAACTTAAACATGCTTGATAAAATAAAAGGTTCCCAGAGCGGTTTATTGCCTGAAAAAAGAAAACCAGACATCAGGGATATTATTGTGCTGGCGTTCAAAGCTCCCGGAGTGCGCATTTCTCGGGCTGAATTCCTGGAAAGAGAGCTGAAATTCAGGCATCCGAGGGAAACAGTTGATAAAGCAATTGCCTCTAATCCCGCCCGGGCAGGCATTTCTGCCGATGAAATTGATCGCATCGCAGACGAGGTTATAAACTTTGAGCGCAATTGCGTTTCCGGAATTTCTTTTGCGCTCGGTTTTCCGGGAGGATGGTCAATGGCCGCGACTATTCCGGCCGATATGGCCCAGTATTACGGTTATACCCTGCGCGCTATACAGAAGCTGCTGTATCTTTACGGATTCCCTGAAATCGGTTTTGACAGCGACGGAGCTCAGCTTGACAGCGCAACCTTTAACCAGATAATGCTGTGTTTGGGCGTGATGAACGGCGTCGCCGGCGCCAATAACGGCATTAAGGTTCTGGCCAAGGGACTTTCTGTAGGCGTAGAGAGAAAACTTCTCAATATGGCGCTGACAAAAGGCGCGCTCTATCCGTTAGTAAAAGAAATTATGAAATGGTTCGGCGTAAATGTGACAAAAAAGGTCTTCGCCGGTTTTTTCAGGAAAGCGATTCCGGTGCTGGGCGGTTTTTTAAGCGGCGGCACGACGTTTGTTCTTTTTAAGAAATGCTGTGATAATCTGAAAAAAGAGCTTAAGGACACTTATCTGTCAAATCTCAATCATAAGGAAAGCCCGGAAGAGACGCTGATGTCGTTCCGAATGAAGGACTGACCTCCCTATTGCAGCTGAGCAAAGCATAAATGTGCTTATGGCGGCATGACAGCAGCAATTCTGCCGCAGATGCAGACAATTATTTAATGCTATTTTGCATAAAAGGACCCTTCGCCTGACGGCTCAGGATGACAAATAAAAGGGCTGAGGCTGACGCTGGACTTGTCATTCTGAGCGGAGCGAAGAATCTGTGCCTGTGACGGTAAAGATCTTTCGCCTGACAGTTATATCTGTGCATAGTGCCGCGGCGAATCGGCGGACAAAAGCAGGGGCTCAGGCCTGTAATGAACAAACTGCCTGTTGAGTCAAGTCGGAGAGAATGAAGAAAACAAACGGCGAATTGCTGAGAGACGAATTGAGGGGATGGAAGGCCTGGGAGATCGCCTGGCTGTTCGGTTCCTGCGCGGTTATTGTCATTCTCAGCCTGTATTGGCACGACACCTGGATGGGCATTGTCTCTGCGGCGACGGGGACGGCCTGTGTTGTCTGCACCGGCAAAGGCAAATTGAGCGCCTATCTGTTCGGTTTGGTCAACTGCGTCCTTTATGCGATCATCTCCTGTCAGGCCAAGCTGTACGGCGAGACAATGCTGAATATATTCTATTATCTGCCCATGCAGTTTGTAGGCTTATATACCTGGTCGAAACATATGAACGAAGACACCAAAGAGGTGGTCAAAAAGCACATGAAGCTTTCCGGCAGGCTGCTGCTGGCCGCTTCCGTCCTGCTGGGCACGGCCGGATACGGCTGTATTCTGAGAGCCATGTACGATGCCATGCCCTTTGTCGACGCCTTTACGACCGTCGCCTCGGTGGCCGCCATGATCGTGTCGGTCAGAATGTTTGCCGAGCAGTGGTGGATTTGGATTATTGTAGACGTTTTTACTATTTATATGTGGCTGACGGCGTTTCTGCAGGGCAAGGAAAATATCGCCACGCTGATCATGTGGACGCTCTATCTGGTCAATGCGGTAATTATGCTGATCAAGTGGGAGAGGGAAGCTGGAAAAAATGAAAGGGCGGCGGTATGAAATATAAGGTCGGGATGTACGGAGGCAGCTTTGATCCGCTCCATGTAGGCCATATTCACGATATAATTAAGGCCGCTTCCGTATGCGAAGAACTCTATATTATGATCAGCTGGTGTCAGGGAAGGGAATCGACCTCCAAGGAGCTGAGATACCGCTGGATTCTCAACTGCACCAGGCATCTTCCCAATGTACGGATCAGGCTTATTGAGGATAAGGCCGTCAGCAAGGAGCTTTACAATACCGATTATTTCTGGGAAAAGGGAGCGGCGGACATAAAAGAGAGCATCGGAAAGCCCATAGACGCGGTTTTCTGCGGCAGCGACTATAAGGGTACGAACCGCTTTGAATCCCTCTACGCTCCCGAGAGCGAAATTATCTATTTCGACAGAGCCGAGGTCCCCGTCAGTTCGACGGAAATCCGCGGCTGGGCAACGGCGCACTGGGACTATATACCCGAGGTCTGCAGGCCCTGCTATGCCAGAAAGGTGCTTATTGTAGGCGGGGAAAGCACCGGCAAATCGACTCTGGTCCGCAATCTGGCGCTGGCCTACAATACGAACTGCGTCAGCGAGGTCGGGCGGGAAACCTGCGAATATGCCGGCGGCGAGGAATTCATGAACGCCGAGGACCTTTATGAGAACCTGCTCAGACAGAGAGTCAACATCATCGACGCCTTAAAAAGGGCCAACCGGGTGCTTTTTGTCGATACCGACGCGGTTACGACGCTGTTTTATGCGCATTTTCTGCTCTCTGAAGAGGCGGAGCTGGAGCGCTGCCAAAGGCTGGCCGAGGCCGTCGCCGCCGTAAGCGATTGGGATTTGGTCCTTTTTCTGGAGCCGACGGTGCCCTTTGTACAGGACGGAACCCGCAGCGAGACCATCGCCTCCGACCGGGAAGGATACAGCCGTCAGATTAAGCGTCTGCTCGAAGCCAATAACATAAAATATGTTTGTCTTTCCGGAGATTATGCGGAGCGCTTTGTGCGGGCCAAGGAGCTGCTGAAGGAAATAGGCCTTGACACAGTCTGGTGAAGCGTCCGCAGAGCGCGGCGGAGGCATTGAGGCCGCGGCGGTCGTATATTCTGAAAGCCGTAAAGACTCAGAGCGGCGGGCTGGCGGTCTGCGCCTAGCCTGAGGAGAGGACGCTTTAAGAATGCTGTTTAAGAATGCATATATCGAAAACGCCGAAGAATTGAAAGATATCCGTATTTCGGCTGGAAAATTTGCGGAAATCGGCGAGGATCTGCAGCCCAGGGAGGGCGAGGAGTCTGAAGACCTTCAGGGGAGGCTGGTTCTGCCGCCTTTTATTGAATCTCACGTTCATCTGGATACCTGTCTGACTGCGGGAGACCCGGTCTGGAATATGTCTGGCACGCTCTTTGAGGGCATCGAGTGCTGGTCAAAGCGCAAGCAGAAGCTCGGCAGAGAAGATATCAGAGAGCGGGTAAACCGCGCTGTCCGCATGTATGCGGCCAACGGAATTCAGCATATCCGCACTCATGTCGATGTGACGGACCCGACGCTGACGGCCTTGAAGGCGCTTCTGGAGCTCAGGGAAGAGCTCAGGGAGTATATGGATATCCAGGTCGTCGCCTTTCCGCAGGAAGGAATTCTGAGCTTTCCGAAGGGCAGGGAGCTTATGGAGGAGGCTGTCCGGCTGGGGGCGGATGCTGTAGGCGCTATTCCCCATTTTGAGTTTACCCGTGAATACAGCGTTGAATCGGTGAATTTTGCTCTGCGTCTGGCCGCCGACAAAGGTCTGCTGGCGGACATACACTGCGACGAGATCGACGACGAAGCCTCCCGCGGCCTGGAAACCGCGGCGGCCCGGGCCTTGGAGCTGGGACTGTACGACAGAGTGACAGTCAGCCACACAACTGCGATGCATTCATACAACAACGCCTATATGCTGAAGCTGATGCGTCTTTTAAAGATGAGCCGCATCAATTTTGTGGCAAATCCTCTGGTTAATACGCACCTGCAGGGCCGCACAGACACGTATCCCAAGAGAAGAGGTCTGACCAGAGTTAAGGAGCTGACCGAAAACGGCATTAATGTATCGTTCGGACATGACGATATTTTCGATCATTGGTATCCGCTGGGCTGCGGAAATCTTCGCGACGCGGTCTTTCTCGGTCTCCATGTCGCGCAGATGATGGGCTATGAAGACATAATGGAAAGCTATCGCTTTATCACGCATAACGCCGCCAAAACGCTTCACATTGCCGACCGCTACGGAATTGAGCCGGGGAAGCCCGCCGACTTCATTGTCCTTGACGCTGCAAACTATTACGATGCGCTGAACCGCTGCGCGCCGGTTCTGGCTTCCTGCAAAAACGGCAGACTGCTTTCGTCGGCCAGGCCGGCAGAAGTGAAGGTGCGGTTTTAACTGCAGGAACCGGCCGCGTCCGCATGAGACGCCGAGATTCCGGCACGCTTGACAGGGCGGCGGACAGGCATTATGCAGAACCGCCTGAGCGTTAAGGGCGGCCGGGGTCCAATTCGTCCTGCGGAAGCGGAGGAGCGGAGCTGACAAGGGTTCCGGTCCGAAATTCAGACAGATACATATAAAAATAAATGAGCTTTTGCCGGGCTTATTGAATACAGTTTTAAATTTGCAGAAGCATTTTATGATTATATAAAAAACGGAGATATTTCATGTTGAAGAGCCTCACTTGCCCGAACTGTTCGGCCGCTTACGACCCTGCTTCCTATAAATGCGACTACTGCGGCAGCTTTATTGTCTCTACAGATCAGAAACAGTTCAATGTCCCTCAGAACGTGGTTTCGGAGATGGCCGCCAAGAGAAATACCGCGGCCTGTCCCGGCATTTACGTTTTCGGTTCGCTTTTGGGGCAGGGTGAAATTCCTCTGCGGATGGGCGCGGCCAATTATTACAAGAATGCTTTGGTCGGAGTGGGCGGCAAGCTTCTGCTTACGGAATTTAACCTGTATTTCAGCTCTCATACTTTTATGCAGGGCAAGACCGATTTATGTATTCCTCTCAAGGAAATAACCGAAGTCAATCTTGAGCTGAATCTCGTGGTCAGTCAGCATGTCTCCGTCACCGCCGGCGGCAAAAAGCACCGCTTCGTGGTCTTCGGCGGGCAGGAGTGGATCGACAAAATTGAGCAGGCCCGCCGCGGCGGCATAACGGCGGCTATGCCGCAGCCCAACGCCGCTTTCCCGCAGGCGCAGGCCGCTCCTGCCGGCGACTATACCGACGAGCTGGTCAGGCTGAAAAAACTCTGCGACGCCGGCGTCATTACTCCCGAAGAATTCGCCCTTAAAAAGCGCCAGCTTCTGGGCCTGTAAAGGGCTCGCTCCCGCTTTGACTTTCTGAGCTAATTGTATATTTTTGAGGCGGTCCGCTTCCTGCAGTTATAATGTGCTGTCGGCAAGCGCCGTCTTTTTTTTATCGTTGCTGGGCAATGCCATTAAGTTAAGGCGATATTTTGCTGAAAATGGCATAATTGCTTGTCTGCATTAGGTTTGTAAATGTTTCCTCTGTC
>JAFTAM010000109.1 GCA_017458675.1 bacterium | reverse complement strand
TTTCCCCTGTCATTCTGAGCGCAGCGAAGAATCTTTAGAGCATGTTCTGCATGTTTTCGCTATGCCGGTTTTCTTTGTCGCTACCGCTCCGCGCTCGCTTACGCTCGAATCTCCGCGTACGCGTCAAAGAAAACCTTTATTAAGAATGTATGCTAAAAGCTAGTTTTTTGCTTAACTTACCGGCAGTGTAAATTAAGCTAAAGCGTTTACCGTTCCGCGAGTCGGCGAATAGCCGTATTCCACGCTATGATGCAGGTATTTTGCAGCCTTGTCAGATTGCTGCAGGCAGTTTTAACTAAATATTAACTTTATCACGGTTTGGAGTATCGCCGAGAGCTTCATTTTTGCTATAATTTAATTGCAGATACCATTTAATATGTCTAAAGTATTTTGCGGCAGGAGGTGAACAAATGAAGCTAGGGCAAAAACTTTTAATTTCTTTCACAGTCAGCTGTGCGGCCTTTTCATTGCTGGGCGGCTGCTGCTCCGATAAGGGCGCCGAAAACTTAAAGTCGGAGAACGCCGAACTGAAAAAGAAGGAAGCCGCCTTACAGGAAGAAAACGCGCGCCTGAAGGAAGAAAACGCGAGCTTAAAGGATGAGAAGGCCGCGGCTGAAGTTTCTGATTTTTACGGGGACTGCAAATCTAATTTGAGGAACATCGGCATCGCCTGTGAAATGTATGCTACCGATAACCGCGGGGCTTACCCCCGAAGCCTGCAGCAGCTTCAGCCGGAATATCTGAAATTGCTTCCGCAGTGTCCGTCCGCAGAGGCAGATACCTACTCTGATTCTTATGAGTTCAGCTCTGAGCCTGACGTGTTTACGGTTTACTGCAAAGGAAGCAGCCACGCCTCTCATGCGGAGAATTATCCTCAGTACACTTCCCTTCTGGGCATTATAGAGGACAAATAGCGCATCGCTGACCTGCGTCTTCTGAAACCGCAGTTTCAGCGGCAGTTACAGCCGCAAAAGCAGCTGAACTTTGACGAATACAAAAAAAAGGCGGTCTCCGTGTTGACGGAGGCGGCCTTTTTGACTTATGGGCAGATAATATAGCTTTAATAAAAAGCTTTAGTGTCTGTCGCTGCTCAGATGGTGGATGAGATACTGCATGATTTCATCGGCCATGGGGACGATCTTTTCTTCGAGAATGCGGGTGACGGCTTCGCGGCTGCTGCTGATATTGTGCCGCTGGGCGAAGGCTAAAATTTTCTCGTCGGTAAGCATTTCCGAGGTGGGCAGATAGTAGCCGGCTTCGATGAAGAAGCGGTCGCCCTTTCCGCTGTCCTTAGAGGGACGGACGATGAGCTTTCTGACTTCGCTGCCGTAAGGACCCTGGCGCAGGATCTCAGAAACTTCATTTGTGACGCGCTCGACAACTTCGGCCTCTACGACCTTTTTGTCGGTAAGCTGATCGGGCTCCTTGGTCTGGTCCAGATTGGCGTAGGGGGCGGACATCAGCAGCAGGTTGCCTAAACCGTCGTCGGCGATGCCGGTCTTTTCAAAGGCGAAGGTCTTGGAGCTGTCCGTATCTAAAAAGCGCAGACCTCCCAATTTGGTGGGGCTGCCCTGAGCCACGTATTTTCTGAATACCTGAGTGAGAATGACGTTGATCTGGTCGGCCAGACGGTTCAGGTTCAAGTTGGTTGCTGACATTTAAGACTACCTCGTTATATCTTATGCGCTGCTTATGACCCTCGGCGGCCATATCTGCGTATTTTTCCATGCAAGCGGTTAAATATTTTAACACAAAGATACGGTTTGCGCCATACAAAGAAAAAATTTCTTATAAGGACAGTAATTCCTTGAGAGTTTTCTGCAGCGTATCGGGATTGCGGTCTATGGAAATGGCCTGAGTCTGCAGAGCCTTTAAAGCGCCGTCCACATCCTTTAAGCCGTTGCCGGTCACTAAAGCAGCGACCTTGGCCTGAGCGGGAATGAGATTTTCGCGGCGGGCCTTGATCAGACCGGCGATGGGCGTGGCTCCGGCGGGTTCGGCGAAGACGCCGGCTTTGGCGGCCAGAATAGCCTGGGCTTTCTGAATTTCCTCGTCTTCCACAACCACGAAGCGGCCCTCGGATTCGTGTACGCCGCGCAGAGCCAGAGAGGCGGCTCTGGGAAGGCCTACGCTGATGGAGTCGGCATAGGTGTCGGCGTCGGGTTCGGCGATCACTTTGTCGCCGTTGGCAAAGGCCTTGGCCAGAACCGAAGAGCCTCTGGCCTGTACGCCGATGAGCTTGGGCATTTTTTCAATAAAGCCCATGCGCAGCAGATCCTTAAAGCCCTTGCCCAATCCGCCGATGATGCAGCCGTCGCCTACGGATACGGCCACGTAGTCGGGAGCTTTATAGCCGCAGTTTTCCCAAATCTCCAGGGCGGCCGTCTTCTTGCCTTCCAGCAGGTAAGGATTGAAGCCGGTATTGCGGTTGTACCAGCCGAAGAGCTCGGTAGCTTTCAAGGATAAATCGAAGGCGTCGTCATAGGTGCCGCGCACCGAGAGAACGGTGGCCCCGAACATCAGCAGCTGGGCGACTTTGGCCTTGGGGGCTCTTTCGGGTACGAAAATAACCGTCTTTAAACCCATGGAGGCGCACATGCCGGAAAGGGAGGAGGCGGCGTTGCCGGTGGAGGCGGCGGTGATGAGCTCGATGCCCATTTCCTTGGCGGAGGCGGCGCAGACGGCGCTGGCGCGGTCCTTCAGCGAGCCGGTGGGGTTCTGTCCGTCGTCCTTGACGAAGAGATTTTCATAGCCGATGGCCTCTCCCAGGCGTTTGACGCTGTAAAAAGGAGTCTGTCCCACGCGCAGAGGCGGAAGGCTCTCAGGGTCTTTAATGGGGAGGATAGGGGCCCATTTGCCTAAGCCGGGCAGCGCATTGGCGCGGAGCTTTTCGGGCTGGAGAAGCGCGGAGGCCTTCTCATAGTCGTACAAAACTTCTAAAATGCCGTCGTTTCCGCAGTCCGGGCAGGTGTACATAAAAGGAACGGGTTCAAAGCTGCGTCCGCACAGCGAGCAGCGCAATTCAGTAATGGGAAGATTTTTCATAACTTTTTAATTTTCGCTTTCTTAAGCAAAAGCCCCTTGTTCATGCTGTTTTTTAAAGAGAAGCCTTCGGAGGCGTCTTTCAGACGGAAGCAGGCGCCTGCGTATTTTCGGAATCTGTTTCCGCCGGTTCTTCAGGACCCCGGATATAAACCTTCAGTTCCTTGAGGCGGTCGCGCAGAAGCTGCAGATCGGACATGAGAGCCCGGCAGAGATGTCGGTGAGCCTGGAATCGGTCGCCGAGCAGGACAAATACCTGCGCCAGACCGTATTCCGATTCCGGCAGCTTTTCAAAGTAGGTCAGAGCCAGACGCCAGGCCTGCTCGGCCTTGACCGGCTGCCTCTTCAGCAGAGCCACTCTGCCGGCATAATGGAGGGCGTAGGCGTTTTCGCTGTTTTCGTTTATGGCTTCGTCAAAGGCCCCTTCGGCTTCTTCCAAAGCGGCCAGCTCTTCGGCGTTCAGAGGCGCGCCGGTTTTATGGCCGTACTCGACCGAGCCAAGTATCGCTTCTCCCAGGTCGTAGGCCAGCTGGGGGAGGCACCGGTTTTTTTCGTAGGCCTTGCGCAGGTCCTTCAGCGCCAGTTCAAGCTGCCGCAGGCGCTCTTTTTCCGGGAGGTCCCAGCATTTTCTCAGGCGCTTGCTTCCCTTGGAGGCCAGAGAGGCGGCTTCGGTGTCGAGAATGCTGAAAAGTCGGGAGCCTTTATCGCTTTTTCCGTTCTTGCTTTGAGAAGCCGCCGGCGCTTCCGAGTCGGTTTTGCCGCTGCCGGACGGGATTGACTCGTCGCTTTCCGGAGAGGCCGTTTCCGGCTGCTTTTCTGTTTCGGCAGTCTCGCCGTCGGCGGCCGATACCGTTTTTGTTTTGTTCTCTGCTTCGTCCGCTTCCTGGAAACCGGAGTCCGCGCCGCTTTCATTTTCCCGCTCCGCTTCTGAGTTGAGGGCGGATTCATCTGAGGAAGGACTGCCGTCTGCGGATTTTTGAGCGTTTTTTTTGCTTACCAAAAGAGGGTTTATTTTTTCTAAATCTTTGGCCGCCTGAGATTTTTCCGGAACCCGAAGTTCGACGGCAAAGTCGTCCTCAATTTCGGGCAGTTCCCGGGGCAAAATGTATTTCTCCGCCGCTTCGGCAAGGCGGCTGAGAATCTGCGGCGATACCGTCAGATCGAATTTGCCTTTTTTCGGCTCTAAAATGTTTAAGGCTTCTTCTGAGCGCCCGCCGTTAAGGCATATTAAGGCCCTCAGAGTAGGAGCGGCCTGGTTGCCGGGACTGAGAGTCTTAAGTTCGTCCAAATGCTTCAGGGCTTCTTCATATTTTTGCGCGTCGTTTTCGGCCAAGGAAGCAAAGAGCAGGGCGGCGGGATTTTTTTTATCCTTCTCGACGGCTTTCAGCATAGTCTCGCAGGCTTTTTCGGCCTTGCCAAGCTCCAGATAAACCATGCCTGCCTGTATAAATTCTCTGCACGAAACTGCCTTTTCTGCGGCCTGATCCGCCAGATTACAGACGGTGAGCACATCTTCCGGATTCATAAAGGGAGAATTGCGGATAATGTTCAGAGCGCGGTCCGCTAAAGTAAAAGCATTTGACATTTAGGTTACTCTCTTGCAGTAAAAATATGCTGAAGCTTTTTAACAGGCGGCCTTTCAGCCCTGCTTCCGAACTTTGACTGACAGTTAAGTTTATTTCTATTATAATAATGGGAATGCATACTTAGGACTGAAGCAAAAAGCTCTTAAACATGCATTTAAAATGTCTGTGATACGGAAGGCTCATGCGGTTATGTTTTCTAAAGGCCGATTATATATATTCCTGATATTATTGCTGCTGGCGGGAACGGTTATGGCTCCGTCCGCTTTTTCCGAGCCGGATAAACCAGCGGCCCAGAGCGCTTACCGCGACGCTTCCGGCACCGAGCTGCGCCTGGTTTCTTTCAACGGCGTTCTGAAGCCGGGCCGCGGCGAGCTGCTGGGCATTTTGTTCGATATAGCCAAGGACAGGCATATCTACTGGCGCAACGATCTCGGCGCCGGTCTGCCTGCCGAAATTAAATGGCAGTTTCCCGAGGGCGCAGAAGGCCGCGCGGTTTGGTCCTTCCCGGTTTTATCGGAGGGCGATACGCCTTATTATGAATATGTTGATAAGGCTTTAGTCGTCTGTTATGTCCGCATTCCCGATAATTATGACCGGGACGTCTTTCCGGTAAAGGCCGAGATGAGCTGGCTGGAGTGCGGAAACAGCTGTATCCCCGGCCAGGCCGTTTTGGAGAAGAGCTTTCCGGTCAGCCCGAAGTTGGCCGGGGAAGAAGCTCAAGCGCCGTCTCCGGAAAGGGACGAGCTTGTCTCTCGGCTGAGTTCTCTGCCCAGGGCCAACCTCAGCGCAGAGGAAACGGCTGAAGGCATAAAAGCCTGGCGGGAAGAGGACTGCGTGAAAATTTGGCTGGCTCCGCGGTTCTGCAGGAAGCTGGCTCTTAAAAATGACAGTCCGGAAAATCTTATCGGTTTAAAATTCGCCGAGGACGGCCTTAAGGCGTCTGAGCTGGAAAGTTCCGAAAACGCCGATTTGCGCAATTCGCAGTTCAGCTTCTTCGCCTATGAGGGCGATTATTTCGGGCTGAAGCTTCCGCCAGATTCGCTCCGTCAGAAAGACGGTTCAGTTCTGGTCAGCCTGCCTCTGAAGGAGGCGGGACAGTATCCTGAATCTCTGCGCGGCGCGCTGCTGCGCTCCTGGCCGCAGTCTATTTCCGCCGAAGACGGCTGGGAAATAGACGTAAAGATCGCCGCGCAGCGCCCTGCCGGCATTGCGGCTGAAGGGTCTGCGGGCGGCGCGGCTTCGGGGAGCGGTTCCGAAAAGCGCGGACAGATAAACTCCATAAGAGAAGGCGGCTGTATACTTGATCCTCCCGGCGGCGGTTCGCCGAAGCATGAAACGCTTTTCCGGTGGGGAGAATGGCTGGGAGCTTTGGCGCTGGCTTTTCTGGGAGGCATATTGCTCAACCTTATGCCCTGTGTATTTCCGGTGCTCTCTCTGAAGGTGATGAGCTTTATTTCGCATGGGGCCGGGGAAGAAGCCGATCATGCGGCCAGGCTGCGGGAGAGCAGAAAGCAGGCCTGGGGCTACCTGGCCGGCGTAGTCGTTTCCTTCGCGCTGCTGGCGGCGGTAATTCTGGTCCTGCGCTCGCTGGGCGAATCGCTGGGCTGGGGCTTTCAGATGCAGAGCCCGGCTTTTGTGGCCTGCATGATTTTGCTGTTCTGGCTGTTGGTTCTGAATCTGGCCGGCGTATTTGAGATAGGCGTGTCTCTGACTGGAACGGCCGGGGATCTGCAGGCTAAGAATACCGGGAGTGGCATATGGGCTTCGGCGGGCAGCGGCGCGGTGGCGGTTTTGGCCTCGACGCCCTGTTCTGCGCCTTTTATGGGCTCGGCGCTGGGCTACACGCTGCAGGCCCCGGCCTGGGCCGCCTTTACGGTTTTTATCTTCCTGGGATTGGGCATGGCGCTTCCTTATGTCTGGCTGGCCTCCAGTCCCTCTCTGCTCAAGCGCCTGCCGCGTCCCGGCCGCTGGATGGAGACCCTGAAGCAGTTTCTGGCCTTTCCTTTGGCGGCGGCCTGCGCCTATTTCTTCTGGACCTATCTGGAACTGAGGCGCGACAGCGATTATGCCTTTATGCTTCTGCTGGCGCTGGTAATCGCTTCTCTGGCCGCCTGGATTTACGGGCGCTATTTGAGCGGCGGCGGCAAAAAATGGCTTTGGGTCCTGTTCGCTGCGGTATGCGGTCTTTGTTTTTATCTTATGTCTATGGCCTGCGGC
>JAFTAM010000108.1 GCA_017458675.1 bacterium | reverse complement strand
GCTGAATTCCTCTTCGACGACGAAAAGGCCATGGTGCGTCTGGATATGTCCGAATATCAGGAGAAACATACCGTGGCCAGAATGATCGGAGCTCCTCCCGGATACGTCGGCTACGACGAGGGCGGCCAGCTTACCGAAGCGGTGCGCAGACGTCCCTATTCGGTGGTCCTCTTTGACGAGATTGAAAAGGCCCATACAGACGTGTTCAACATTCTGCTGCAGGTCATGGACGACGGCCGGCTGACCGACGGACAGGGGCGGACCGTGGATTTCCGCAACACTATCGTGGTGCTGACCTCCAATATCGGCTCGCAGTGGCTTTTGGAGAGCGGTCTGAGCGAGGACGAGGTTGACAAGCGCGTCGACGAAGCTCTGGCGGGCCGTTTCAAGCCGGAATTCCTCAACCGAATCGATGAGATAATTCACTTTAAGCGTCTCAACAAGGGTGCGCTGTCCAAGATTATCGACATCCAGCTGGGCAATCTGTCTTCGCGTCTCTCCGATAAGCATATCGCTCTGGAACTCGATGGCGAAGCGAAGGACTTCCTGACCGAAGTGGGCTGGGACGAGGCCTTCGGCGCCAGACCTTTAAAGAGAGCGCTGCAGAAATACGTCCTGGACGGTCTCTCTTCGGAGATACTCGAGGGCAGAGTCAAGGCCGGTCAGAGCGTGGTTATCGGTTTCGATAAGGGTAAGCATGAGATGACCTTTAAGGTAAAATAACTTCATGGGGCAGCTTCGCAGGCGTGGCTGCCCCATGAACAAGCGATAAAAAACGCCGTTCCTGAATAACGGGACGGCGTATTTATTATTCCGGAAAGACGAGGTTAAGACCGCGGTCGGTACTTTTTACGGGTTTGTTCAGAGCTTTGCAGGCGGCCGTCATTTTTTCGTAATAGCATGGATAGCAGACCGGAGAGTATTGGGCGTCTCCCAGCATGACGGTGGGACCGTCGAGGATGGCTTCGCCGTCGGCGGTGTGGCGCAGATTGTATACGGCCTTGCGGTTGCAGAACTGACAGGTGGTTTTGACCTCTTCAATAGAATCAGCTAGCTCCATGAGTCGTTTGGAGCCTTCAAAAAGACGGCCGCGGAAATCGGTGCGCAGTCCGTAAGTTATAACGGGTACGTTTACAGTTCTGGTCAGCTCCCGCAGCTGCTCTACCAGAAAGGGGCTTAAAAACTGACATTCGTCAACCAGCACGCAGTGCAGGCCGCTGAATATTTCCGGATTGAGTACGGTATCGGCCTCAACCAGGAGATCCGCTTTATGTTCCAGTCCCGCCCGGGAACGGATCATCTCTTTTCCGAAGCGCTCGTCCAAGGCGGGCTTTATCAAGAATACCTTTTTGCCCTGCAGCACGTAATTGTGCCTTACAGCCAAGAGGTTCAGAGTTTTAGCGCTGCCCATTGCTCCGTAACGAAAATACAGTTTGGCCATTTTAATGAAACTTTCTGAATAAATAATTTTTTTTGCAGAATAGCACTGCCGTACAGGTTTTTATTTTAACGGTGTTAAATTATATTATGTTTACTATCTCAGTGTAATGCAGAGGTCGTTATGATAACATCAATTAAGAAATCTGTACAGGGCTTTACCCTGTTGGAGCTTATGATCGTGATTGCGATTATAGGCATTTTGGCTGCGGTTATGATGCCCGCCATTATTAAAAGCCGAGATACCGCTAAGCTGAGCGGCTGCGAAGGCAATCTGAGAATGATGGCCGGAGCTATGGAGAGTTATACCGTTGATAATAACGGTCTCTATCCCCGCAGTTTGTCCGCTATTGAAGGCACCTACATTAACAGCATACCTAGATGTCCTGCTTTAAACAGCAATTCCTCTTATATCGCAGGATATGATTTTTCTATGGGGCCGCCGTCCAATTATACGATTAGATGCGCAGGCGCAAATCATACGGCGGCGGGCGTTCAGGCTGATTATCCCCAGTACAATCCCGAAGTAGGTCTGCTGGAAGGACGTTAGAACATTTTTTGAGGCGCCGCTTATGCAGATCTCTGTCGTATGCGCAGTCGCGCACAATAGAGTTATAGGCTGCCGAGGCCGTCTGCCGTGGCGCATTCATGATGAAATTGTTCATTTTCGCCGTTTTACGCTTGGCAAGACTCTGGTGATGGGCAGAAATACCTTTCTCTCTATAGGCAGAGCCCTGCCGGGGCGTAAAAATATCGTTATTTCTTCCGACTCTGAATTTAAGGCCGACGGCATAGAGCATTTTCTCTCTTTTGAAGAGGCTCTGGCCGGCAGCGGCGGCGAGGATCTGATGGTCATAGGCGGAGCCAAGCTTATCGCCTCGGCTTGGCCCTGGATAACCGATCAGTATCTGACGCTTATTCAGCAGGATTTTGCCGGCGACGTCTTCTATCCGGATTTCAATACCGATGATTGGCGGTTTGTATCGCGCTTTCATCACGATATAGGCGAAGGAAGTCCCTATGCCTGGGACTTTTTGCACTTAAGCCGCAAATGACAGATGCAGGCCTTAAGGGCTTTCTGAATGAATCCCCGTCGATGGCCTTCTGAACCTTACCGCCTGTCTGAGCTTGGCGAAGCCTAAGCTGAAAAGGCTTCTGCGTTTGCCGGAAATGACTGAAACCTTCAGAACTGCAAGAGAGCGTGTGGAAGATGATAGCTGGGCGCAAGCTCAGACTCACGGCGCCGAAACAGCATAGGAGCGTTGGCCGCAGGCCGGACGCTCTTTTCTTTTGCAGATTTTTCCTGCGATCTGCGGTTTATGTCCGGGAATATAAAAAAGACCGCCTGGAAAAGGGGAGCTGCTCTTTACTTTTTGTCAAGTTTTGCCTATAATGCTATAGCTGTTTATAACGATCTGTCCAGTCTTCTCAAGGCTGCAGATTTCAGTCAATGTTTGTTATAAAGAAATGAGTGTCAATATATCCGAAATAAAATCTGCTCCCGGACTTGCAAAGGAGCTTCATTTATCTCTTGAGGGGCCGTTTGAGGGCCTGCAGCTGGACGGTCCTGTCTCTGCGGACTTAGAGATAATGAGCGGAAGCGACGGTACGGTGTCGGTGCGTGGGTCGATTAAGGCCCGCGTTATTTTAATGTGCTCGCGCTGTGCCTGCGATTATTCGGAGCTTTTAGAGGTTTCCGTGGACGAGCTTTTCGTTCCTGAAGCGGAAATGCAGGAAAAGGAAGAGCGCGAGGTCGGAGTAGAGGACCTTTGCGTATTCGGATATAGCGGCGATGAGCTGCAGTTGGACGATTTGGTTCGGGATAATCTCATAGCCGGTCTGCCTTACCGTCCTTTGTGCAAAGTTGATTGTCTCGGAGTGTGTCCTGAATGCGGACAGAATCTCAATGAAAAGAAATGCAGCTGCCGCATAGCCGAGGAGGAAACCGACCCCAGGTGGGAAGCACTCAAAAAGTTTTCGGTCGAACCTTCCTAGAGGAAGGGAATCGGATATAGTTTAATATCAAGAGGAGTCTGTGCAAAATGGCCAATCCCAAATATAAAACCCCGCGTTCAAAGACCCGCAAGCGTCGTTCTCACCTCGCTTTGGTCATGCCTAACATTGTCGTTTGCAAATCCTGCGGCGCTCCCAAGCGTCAGCATCATATCTGCCAAGCCTGCGGCAGGTACAACGACAAGCAGATTATTGCAAAAGATGAAGAATAATTAATCTTATGTGACCCCGCCGTTCAGATAGGCTGCTGTTTAGGCAGCGGTATTTTTCTGCAGGGGGGTCGTTTTTTTTTGCTGTTTCGACTCGGCGGCGCCGCGGCGCATGAATTGACGGAATGCTTCCTGTAAACCGTCAGGCGGGCTTTTCGGCATAATGGCAGCGGAACAGTTTAAATTCTGTCAGCTTATGTTTTAGATATACAGATGAAGACAGAGCGTAAAAATTATTTTGGCTGAAAGGGATAGATTTCATGCAGGATTTTGATTTGCGCGGTTCGGTTGCGGTTGTAACCGGTTCGGGACGCGGTATAGGCAAGGCTGTGGCCTGCAAGCTGGCTGAGGCCGGCGCTGATGTGGCTATTGTCGATATCGCCGCGGATTCGGCTGAGGAGACGGCCAAAGAGATTCATGATCGTTTCGGCACGGAAACGGCAGCTTTTGCAGCCGATTTAACTAAAGCGGAGCAGGTAGATTCTCTGTTTGAGTCTATATATGCCAAGTTCGGCCATATTGACATATTGATAAACAATGCCGGCATAACCAAGGACGGTCTGCTTATGCGCATGAAGGATTCGGACTGGCAGCAGGTTATCGATATAAATCTTACTTCTGTATACAGATGCACTAAGGCCGTTTTAAAAGGCATGATGAAGCAGCGTCACGGCAAAATTGTCAATACCGCTTCTGTAGTGGGCATTATGGGTAATGCCGGTCAGGCAAATTACTGCGCCTCTAAGGCCGGAGTTATAGGCTTTACCAAAGCCGTAGCCCGTGAAGTGGCCTCGCGTTCCATAAACGTCAACGCCGTCGCGCCCGGTTTTATTCAGACAAAGATGACTGAGGTTCTTTCCGACAGCGCCAAGGCCAACATTATGTCGCAGGTCCCTCTCGGAACGATGGGGCAGGCCGAAGACGTGGCCAAAGCGGTTTTGTTTCTGGCTTCGCCGGCTTCCGACTATATTACCGGTCAGGTCTTATGCGTAGACGGCGGCATGGCTATGTAGGCTGACAGCCGCTGTGTCTTTTGCAGCGGCAGTATTAAGCCGCTGAAAATATTAAGTTATAGAAAATTTGAAAAGGTTTTGAGAGCTTTTAGTAGTATGCTCAGAGCCGAATGCGCAAGTTTGCGCTTCACATCACCGGAGGTTTGTTTTTGTAATGGATATCGAATCCTTAAGAGAAAAAGTTATTGATATCGTGGTAGATCAGCTTGGCGTCGCCAGAGAGCGCGTTGTTGACGATGCTTCCTTCACCGGAGCTTTGGGCGCTGATTCTCTTGACCTGGTGGAAATGGTTATGGAATTTGAAAACAATTTCAACATTGAGATCCCCGACCAGGATCAGGAAAAGATTGTTACCGTTGCGGACGCTGTCAATTATCTTTATGAAAAAGTAAATGCCAAATAAGATTTCATAAAATTTTAAGCCGATCCTCATTATTGCTGAGGGTCGGCTTTTTTTTATTAAATGCCGCCTTGCTCTTTCTTAAATTAAGAGCGCGGCGAAGAATATTTCAAGCATGTTCTGCATGTTATGTATGTTTTCGCTACAATGTCATAAAGTTAAGGCAATAACTTGCTAAAAATGGCACAAGAGCATTTCTGCATTAGGCTTGTAAATGTTTCCTCTGTCATTCTGAGCGCAGCGAAGAATCTTTAGAACAAGTTCTGCATGTTTTCGTTATGCCGGTTTTCTTTGTCGCTACCGCTCCGCGCTCGCTTACGCTCGAATCTCCGCGTACGCGTCAAAGAAAACCTTTATTAAACATGTCTGCTGAAAGCTTGTTTTTGCTTAACTTACCGACAGTAGTTTTCGCTATGCCGGTTTTGTTTTGCACTTCGCTCCGCGCTCGCCGTATCCGGAGCTCGGACGCTCGCTTCAGAGCAAAACAAAACCTGTGAAAAACATGTATGCTTAAAGCTTGTTTTTGTTTAACTTACCGACAGCGGTGATTCATACTTTAGGGAAACTATTTGAATTCGAAGGTCTTAAGTACGTGCTTCAATACCGCCTCGGTTTCGCTCCGGTTCTTTTCGGCGCAGGAACAGGAGATATTCCACAGCTTTTTCTCATGGAAGGCGTAGACTTGACTGCCCCATACCTTAGTTGTTCCTTCCAGGTATGTATAGGTAAGCTGAAGAGCGTCCTCTCCGCTTAAAGAAATCTGTTTCTGCGCCAAAATCTGCGCCTCGCTGCGTTTTAAAATCTGATTCTGAAAGCCGCGCACCACTTCTTCTGTCTTTTTGGGATCCTGGCTCCAGCCGGTCATATCGCCGAAGCTGACGGAGGCGACGCTGATAAACTGTCCGGGATCGGCTTTGCTGATGTAGCGCAGAACGGCCGGTTCACCGCTTTTGGACTCGATCTTTTCTGGCTTGGAGTTCTGACATTCCCAGTTATCCGGGGGAGGCGCCAAGACGATCTTTTGTTCGCCGAGCTGGAAGTCCCGGGGCGCAGTCGTTATGCTGGGACCGCAGGCGGATAAGCTTGTGAAGAGGAGTACGGCGGCGGTAAAGCTGACGATTCTTTTTATATGCATATATATGAGCTTCTTTCGGAATAGGTATTGATATTATTAAGGGCTGTTAAGATTTTGCCTGCCCGTCCAGAATTCGGGAAACCTCTTCAGGTAAGTCCTGGCCGTTCAGATGCTTGGTTTTCGTTTCCTCGTAATTTTTGTCTAAAGAGGTTGTGGCATGCTCCAAAGCCTGATTAACGGCTTCCTTGATGCTTTCCTTATTTTTGCGGTTAGCTATAGATTTTAATACGTTGGCAATAGTTTCGCTTATGCTGCTGATGAGCTTTTGCGTAGCTTCTTTCGAAGGCTTGATACCTAAATCGAACCACATCATGGCTGAATAACCGATAATAACCGTATAGGCTGCGGCTACGGAAACCGAAACCGCCCAGCCCAACGGACCGGCTACCATCTTGCTGAGTTCGGCAAAGGTGGTTCTGGCTAAATATCCGACGCCGAAGGCGGCGATCAATTCTTTGGCTCTGCCAAGAGTAATAGGTATGTCATGAATGCGGGCCAGAGTAAGGACTAAGGTACACTGTATCGCGGTGAGAGGAATAAAATCTACAATGGGCAGAGGAGTCAAAGCTACGGCTGCCGAGGCGATGGCCGACCTTCTTATGGCCTGCCAGCTCAGTCTGCGGCGCAGGGGAGCGATGGTTTTTCCCAGCTCGCCCAGGAGGCGGGGCTCGACCGCCGCGATCTTTAAGATGAGTTCATAGACGCCGTCCTTATTTAAGGCCGAGGCAGTATTTATGAGCTCTTCGGTCTGATTCAGAGCCAGGGAGGCGCTTTTGATTACCGCCTGAAGCTGCTTCTTGGGAATTAAATCAATTTTATTTAAAAGAATCAGATGAGGCTTCTGCAGAACCAGCAAATCCTGGTAGAGAGCGGCGTCTGAAGCGGTTATGCCGCGGGAAGCGTCAAAAACGACTAGGAGAAAGTCTGCCTGGCGGGCTTGTTCCAGGGCAATATTCTGCTCATTGATTCCTTCCTGTCTGGAATTGTCCAAGCCCGGCGTATCGATTATCGAAAAGGCCCCGACGCTGCCTTCCTGAGGGACTACCGTAGTCCCGGGTACCGGCGAAACTTCGGCTCGAATATCCAGGTTTGCCAGAATGGCGTTGAACAGCGTGGACTTGCCCACGTTTACCGGGCCGACGATAGCTATTCTCGACAGGGGATTGAAAGCCGGCCCCGCCTGCTTTTTTACCATCTCTAAAATATCAGCAATAACCAGAGGATTTCCCTGAACCAGGTTGGAGATGGTATTGATGTTTAAATCCAGCTCCGAATGCAGATCGTCAGGCAGAGCCTGCCAGGCCTGCAGGGCAACCTCTCGGCTGACAGGCGGAAGAGTCTGCAGATAGTCTTGTATATGTTTTCCCATATCCGTTGCCTTTCTGAATGTTACTGCTTTTGCCAGAATGTAAGGGCGGTTTCTCCGAAGCGTTTCTTTTTAATCATAACAAAATCCTGAAAATCCTCAGGATATTCTTCCTTATGATGGTATTCAAATACGACGATGCCGTCCTTAGCAGCGTAGGGGCTCAGCTTCAGGAGCGTTTCCGGTCCTTCCGGGCTGTTATAAGGCGGATCGGCTACTATAATGTCAAATTGGCGTCCGCGCAGCCTTTCCAGAGCCTTGGGCAGAAGGCCGGAAATAATTTCTCCCTTTCCGCCCGTCTGTTCCTGTAAATATTTTAAGGAGCGCCGGTCTCCTTCTATAAAGACGGCCTGAGCGCAGCCTGCTTCCAGAAGAGCCAGTCCCAGCGAGCCGGTACCGGCAAAGAGGTCCAGGACCGCGGCCGTTTCGGTAATATAAGGCTGCAGAGTGGCTATGAGGGCTTCTCTGGTTTTGCTGGTAGTGGGGCGCATCCAGGCGCGTGAGGGCAGACGTTTGTTAGCCATAAATACTCCTAAGCCAGACTGGGCGAAAAATTTAAGCTGAGCTCGGCATTGAGATAGTTGGGAGCTTCTCTCCTGGCGGTTTCCAGAAGATCGGCGTCTCTGATCAGATCGGCGAACTGCAGCTCCGGAAAACCCGATTGGCGGGAGCCGAAATAGTCTCCCGGTCCTCTGATATCCAAGTCTTCCTCGGCGACGTCCATGCCGTCGGAAAGCTTGGCTATAGCGGTGAGTTTGCGCGTCGACTGCATATCCTTGGAGGCGATGAAAAAACAGAAGGATTCGTAGCGGCCCCGGCCTATGCGTCCGCGCAGCTGATGGAGCTGGGCCAGACCGAAAAGGTTGGCGTCCCGGATAATCATAACCGAAGCGTTGGGAACGTCGACGCCCACTTCTATGACCGTCGTGGAGATGAGGACGTCGTATTCGCCCCGGCGGAAGGCCTGCATGATTTCTTCCTTTTCCGCGGCTTTAAGTTTTCCGTGCAGAAGTCCGACGCGGCAGCTTTTGAAAAAGCCGTTCCTGAGGCTTTCGGCCTCCTGTATGGCCGCTGCGGCTTCCTTTCTGTCGCTTTCGTTTATCAGGGGGCAGATGATATAGGCCTGGCGTCCTGATTTGATTTGCTCCAGGGCGCAGTCGTAGGCTCTGCGGCTCTGATCGGCGGGCAGGGACTGAGATTTTATCGGCTGACGGCCCGGAGGCAGTTCGTTTAAAACCGAAAGATCCAAATTGCCGTAGACGGTCAGGGCCATGGTGCGGGGAATAGGTGTGGCGGTCATTAAAAGGGTATCGCAGCGCAGCTCGGCGCCGCTTTTGTCTTTCAGAGTCTGCCGCTGCATCACTCCGAATTTATGCTGCTCGTCTATGACCGCCGCGCCTAAGTTTTTAAAGCTGACGTTCTGCTGAATTAAAGCGTGAGTGCCGATAACAATATCTATGCCGCCCTCCGCCAACAGTTCCGCCGCCTGCAGCTTCTGCTTCCGGCTCAGGCTGCCCTGAAGCCTGGCGATGCGGAAATTTAAAGAGGCAAAAAGTTCGCTGAGTTTTTTGAAATGCTGCTCGGCCAAAATTTCGGTCGGAGCCATGAGGGCGGCCTGGAAGCCGCTTTTTACCGCTGCAAAGAGCAGGAAAGCGGCTATTACGGTTTTTCCGGAACCTACGTCGCCCTGCAGAAGGCGGTTCATGGGATAGTTCTGCAGCAGCGCTTCGGTAATTTCGTCAATGACGCGCTGCTGGGCCTTGGTGAGGCTGAAGGGCAGAAGTTCCTGAAATTCTCTTTTTAAAGCGCCGAGATTTTTATAAATTACGCTGCGCTCTTCCTGATGCTGCCGCAGCTTCTTGCCGGCGGTAACCAGCTGCATGGCGAAAAGTTCCTCAAAGGCAAAGCGCTTCTGAGCCAGGCGCAGGGCCTGGAGGCTCTGCGGCCAATGGAGGCTGAGCAGAGCGCTTCGTCGCTCGGGAAAACCGTATTTTTTGAGCAGTTCTTCCGGAAGACTTTCCTGCAATTTGCCGGCATAGGCAGGCACAAAGCGGTACATTATTCTGTGAAAAAAGCTCTGGCTCAGGCCTGCGGCCAAAGGATAAATCGGAACAATGCGGTTTAAGGAGGGAGAAAAGGTATGCTTTTTTGTAAAATCGGGAGAGCTTATACGCAGAAGCGCGCCCTTGTCGTATTCAGCCTTGCCGTAAGCGTAAATCTGCATTTCTTCATGCAGGGAATTGGCTATATAGGCCTGATTGAACCAGGAGAGCCTGACGCTGCCGCTGCTGTCGAATACCGTGGCTTCAAGGAGCGTCTTGTTCCCGGGCAGGCGTTTATGTTCAACGCTTAATATTTCAGCCTCGATCAGGGCGAAAGTTCCCGGCTTCAGTTCCGCTATCGGGGTGAGCGTTTTGCGGTCTTCCCAGCGCCTGGGACAGTAAAACAGGAGATTTTCAAAAGTGCTTATGCCTAAATTTCTGAAGGCCTGAGCTTTTTTTACGCCTACGCCGGCCAGATTTTCAATGGGCGCGTCCAGAGAAAATACCGCTCTGCCTGCTTTAAGTCCGGCGAAGCTTTCCGTCTCGGTTCCTGCCGTATCAACGCAGGCTTCTCGGGCGCCGCCGTCCGCTTCGGAGCCGTCGTCGGCTCTCTCTCTGACTTCCGCTGTTTCAGCGTTATTCGCTGGGACGGCCGATTCGGCGGTCTCTCTGAGGCGCTGTCCGGTTTGAATCAGCTCGTATTTGCGCTGGGCCAAACCTAAGGAACTGTAATTATCCAGGTTTTTTACCTGGCTGCACAGGCGCAGAGCCTCGTCATGATTGGGAAGGCGGCCGGCGCGTTCTCTGAAGGAGCGCAGAGCGGGCACGATAAGCGTGCCGCCGCGGCAGCCGTCCAGGTATTCCCGGCGCAGAACTTTCAGAAGCTTGTTGACTAAATCTATACCTTCAGGTGAATAAAGCGGCTTTTCGGGCATTTTGGGGGGGCGGCTCGGCTCTGTTTAAAAGCCCAGCAAGTTGGGTTCGGGCACTAAGCTGATAGAGAATTTGCTGTTTACTTTGGCGATGATCTGCTCCGAAAGCTCCAGAATCTCCTGAGCGCTGGCCCGGCCGGTGTTGATCAGAGCCAGTACATGGTCGGAGGAAAGTCCCGCCCGTTTAAATTTGTAACCCTTGGTGAAGCCTGCGTGCTCAATGAGCCAGGCCGCCGAAAGCTTGAGCTTATCCTTCTGCTCGCAGGGAAAGATCGGCATATCGCTGTATTCCCTGGCCAGACCTTCGGCTATGTGCCTGCTGACGATGGGATTCAGATAAAATGAACCGGCGCAGCGGTGGTTGGGATTATCCGGATCGTAGAGCATGGATTTGGATCTGCGTACCTTTAAAACCGCCTGGCGAACTTCGGAGAGATTGGGACGCCACTGAGGGTTCATACGGATCTTGTCTGAGAAAAAGCGCTCAATATCCTGGTAGCGCATGTTGGGAGCGCCATGAGGATGGAGCCTGAAGGTGACGGAGGCGACTATATATCTGCCTCGCCAATCGCGCTTGAAGCGGCTGTTGCGGTAGGCGAATTCGCAGGCTGAAGCGGGCAGATGCAGCGTTTCCAGCTTTTCGGTATCAAAGACTTCGACGCTTTCGATGGTGTTGCTGACCTCCTGTCCGTATGCGCCCACGTTTTGAATAGGAACGGCTCCTACGTTTCCGGGTATGCCGCTCAGACATTCCAGGCCGGCCAGATTGCGCTCGACGGTCGTCTGCACCAATGCGTCCCAGGAGGCGCCGGCCTGAGCCGTCGCCAATATATTGCCTCCGTCCTCCGCAAAGCTGATTTCCGCGGCGGAATACTTGATAATAATGCCTTTAAAACCTCGGTCGGAGGCTAAAATGTTGCTTCCTGCTCCCACCGGATAAAAAGGCAGATTCTCGGCTTTGGCAAATTCCAGGGTTTCCTTAAGCTCCTGGGCGCTGACGGGAGAAGACAGCCAGAGCGCCGGTCCTCCCACGGCAAAAGTAGTGAGATCGGACAGCAAGACATTAGGACGGAAATACTTTAACATAAAGGGACTTTCTGCAAACGTGCGCCGTTTTTGTATTGCCTGCCGCCGCAGCGTGAGCGGTCAGGAAAGCGGCTTTTAAACAGAACCTTTAATATGAACGCCTTTTAATCCTTTCTGTTTTCGGGAACTCTTGAATTGATTTTGAGAGCATATTTATGAAATAAGGGAATAGCGCCGCAGGTTTTTGCCGCGGCAGTTTAACAAGGCTTTGTGCGGCGCCGCCTATACAGCGCCGCTTCAGCTGCTGAGAGCATTCTTTATGTCATTCTGAGCCGCAGGAAGCGGAGAAACAGGCCGCTTCAAAGGCAGAACAGAGATATCTGTGGAATTCAAATCTGAATATTAAGCAGGGTTAAGGTCTTTTTATGCGAACTTTACTAATCTGTTTTCTGTCTGCGTCGCCTATGCGGAAATAACCCGCAGGGGAAAACAGTTCAGCGGGCCTTTGACGGGCCCCGGAAGGCAAAGAGCGCTTCGGCGGTTCAGCCTCTCTCAAGCCTGGCGGCTTTAAGCTTCAGGCGCGTCATATCAGATCAAACTGCAGATAACTTGGAGGTTTTATATGAGCGACAGTCTGTCTATGGGGTTCAGCCGCTCCAATCTCAATCAGGATATAACACGCATTGTCGCCGAGCAGGGAAAGCTTAATTATCCGCAGGTTCTGAATACCTGCTATCCTGCCCGCTGCTTAACTCCAGGCCTTTATAGGAAGACGCATACCGGTCCCAAGAAGGTGCAGTTTGTTTATGTGGGGCCTCAGGATAAAATCCCCGTGCAGTGTCCCAAGGGTTTCGATCTGCTGATTGTTATGGGCATGGGCTTTACCCGCCGCGAAACCGAGGACGTCACCGAGCTGCTCGAAAATACCGAGGTCAGTTCCAACGTGGTCCTGGGAATTCCGCTGCAGCCGCTGCAGGGCGCGCCTCAGCTCAAGGAGCTGGCCGCCATAAATTATCTCGGCGTGCACGAGCCTTATTCCGTGGTCGGAAACGCTCAGGAGCTGCTGAAGAACAGACGCAAAATGGTGAGCACGCAGCTGCTGGAGCGCTTGAAGCCTCTGCTTACTACCAACAATTTTAAATGGCTTTACCGCGGCAAGGTCTGGGAGGGCGAAGTCCCCGGCAGCCGCGACGCGTTTGTCAGCGAAATTTTAAACAGGATGTTTGCCCATGCTCTCAATATCGCCGCCGTCGGCAGCAAAAGAGAGCGCGCCGAGGCCGTTGATATACTGTTTAATATTGATATGCCGCTGCGCTTTTCGATCTTTGACAAATCGGGCGGATACAGAGTTATTTCGGAATTCTTGGCCGAGTTGGGAATTATCAAGGCCAACCGTGAGGATTCCAGCATATTTAAAGTAGTAAAGAATCTGGAACCCTCCGCTCCCGCCTATCATGTCTGGAACGGGCTGTTGAAGGAAATTGTCGGCGGCTGCGTCGAGGAACGCTCGGTAAAGCTGGCCGATATTTACCGGAAATTTGCCAAGGTCCCTTACGGAATCGAAACATCACATCTGGACGTTTTGATCGCAGCCGCCATCAGACTTCTTTATCCCGCCGTTTCCATCGTCAAGGGCGAAGAGACCCTGCCTCTGAGCTACGCTTCCTTAAGCAAGGCCAAGGCTTTCAATACCGTCAGCGTTTTGAAATTCGTTCCTCAGGCGCCGTACGGGAGCATGGACAGTCTGCGCTCGATTCACGAGGTCTTCGGAGCTCCCGAGGCCTGCGAGGGCGTGCGCGATATCTGGGAGTACACCCGCGACTCCGTATATAATTGGTATGAGCGTCTGATTCCTCTGACGGCGGCCTTTGAGCCCGAAGAGGGCACGCCTGCCCGCGTTATTAAAGACTTTGTGCTCAAGGCTCGGGAAAAGGAAGCCCGCGAGGCCGTCTGCAGCGATTTGATAGAAAAAGCCGGTTTTGTCTGTCTGCCCGAGGGCGAGGAGCAGAAGGCCTTTGCGTCCTGGCTGCATGAAGCCAAGCAGGGCTTTACCGATTATGAGGACGACTGCCGGCGTCTGCTGGCCGAGCGCATTGCCATTCAGTTCGGCGGCAGCATCGAGGGACACAGAGAAGAGGCCGAATATGTGCCGATTCTCAATTCTCTCTTCCGCCGCTGGTTCGAATGTCTCTATCCGCAGAGCGCGGTTCAGAATCTGACTCCCCAGTCCCATGCCTTGGTGGAAATGTACGCCATGCACGCTGACGCCAACGCCGATTACTGGTTCGAGATCTTCCCGCAGCAGCTGGGACTGCCGGCTTTAAGCAAGTGGCACAGCGACAACTCGGTGGCCTTTGCCGCCCGTCTGGCCAGAGCCTGTCAGGACCTGGAGCTTTGGCACATCGAGCGCCTCTTCCCGAAACTGAAGGACGCCGCCGATAAGGAAAAATACAGGGAGATCCTCAGCAACTGGGTGCGTTCGGTAATGAACGGCGCCAAGCTGAACCCCGAAGAGCGCACCTCCGTCTTGCTGGACTTAATGGAGAGATTCTGCTGGACGCCCGCCGAAGAGCAGGAATAGGCTGCTGAATAAAAGCTTCTATAAGTAAAAAGACGCCGCCCAGCCGCGGCGTTTTTTTTGCGGCATTTGGCGTTTTGTATTTTTTTTCAGCGCGCTGTTTGGATTTATTGGTTTTTGCTTTCGGTTGATTATTTATAGAACAGCTTTTCAACAAGCGCGTCAATTTCAGGTTTACAGCGGTCGGCGAATTCTCTGCTGCCGACGGCGATTATTTCTTTTACAATGCCGATCAGGCGCTGCGCATCGCCGCCTGCGCAATAGGAAATCGGAAACTGTTCCACGTACTGCGCCTGCCAGCGTCTTTTTCCGGAGTAAAGTCTTGTATTGAACTTCAGATCGAAAAATTTTTCTGTAAAAGCGCTGTTTGCGACAGCCAAAGCCAGATATGCAGCGTCTTCAGGCGCGCTGGGGTCTAAGTCGATCCAATAACAGTCGCCGTTAACTACGGCTCCGGTACCGTCGAACCAAAACTCCGGCTTATCGGAAATATCTCTGAATACTATTTTTTTGTGCGCCCAGGCGTCCGGGTTCTGCGGGATCCATATTTCGTACCATCTTCGGTTGGCTTTTTTTATATACTCCCGGGAGGAGAGGCGTTCATAATGCGAGAGGAGATAATCCCGCGTTTTAGGGTAATCTTCAAGGTCGCAGGGGAACTTTTTTCCATGTTTTGCGTAATGGGTGTAGAGCACTTTCCACTGTGCGGAGCTGTCCCCGATAATCTGACCCGCGTTTCGGTGGGTAATGAGCGGACGCAGAAGCTCCAGTTCCGACAGAGGCCCCTCCCATTTGCCGCCGATAAACACTTCGTCAGCCGTCGTTTTAATCCCGACCCTGATTTTGCCGATTTGTGAGAAAGTCAGCCAGGTATTTGATTCAACTCTGTCAAGCCAACGTTTGCTTTCGTCAGAAGACAGCGTCCATATTCCTGTATCGGACGTAAAATTCAGTCCGCCTTGCCGGAATCGGAAAACGCGGCCGTCCGGTACTGCGCAATTTCCTGAGTTTTGTATGGCCTGAAAAATACCGCTGACGGGAATTGCCTTATCGGAAGCGGCCGCATTGCTGTCCTGATAAACAGACGTAAATGCAACGTCTGTTTCTTTGTCTGTTTTCCCGTTTGAAAATACTGTGATGCAGGGGAGAACCGAGGCGTTGAATAGTTTTGTGTCGCCGAGATCGACAAGACGGTGAATTTTATAGTTGTTCAGCATGAAGCTGCGCACCGCGGCTCCGGCTTTGACGGCTAAAAATTTGTTCGAGGTGATATAGCCGGCCGTTCCGTTCTCTTTTAAAACGTTTTTAGCGCATACAAGGAAAGCGTAATAGACGTCAATTCTTCCGGTGAGCGAAAGCTTTTTGGCGATCTCCTGCGCTTTATCGCTTCCCATGATCTGGGTGCGTATGTACGGGGGATTGGCAATAATTAAGTCGTATTTGCCGGCCGTTCCGTTATCCGCAGCTTCTAAAAAGTCGCCGATGCGGATATCAATTGATACGCTGGGAAACATTTGCGCGAGAAGCCTGGCTGTTTCTCTGCCTGTATCCGCGTCAGTTTCATAGCCGACGGCATGTATTTTCTTTCCGCAGTTTACGAGCGCTTTGATTAAAGCGGCCAAAAGACTTCCCTGACCTGCGGCAGGATCCAATATGAAGACGCCTTCATCTGCGTTCGGCAGATAATATTTAAGCATTTCAGCTGCGACGAAATCAGCCAGTTCAGACGGAGTATAAACGACGCCGTTGGCTTTATCTTTGCTTTCGCTGCGGTATCTCATAAACTGTCCTTCGACAAAATATAGCTGCGGCGCTGCTGCAGAATTTCTTTGCGGTGAGTCTTTATTCGGACTTTTTGTGCAACGTAACTTTATTAAATATGTCTGCTGAAATCCTGTATTTGCTTAATAGACAGTTCATGAAATTTATTCAGATTAAGCATAAAACTGCACAATGGGAATAAAGGGTCGAGGGGGGTAGTAAATACACGGCGCAGAAAACATGCGCTATGAGTTTAACAGGAATAAGTAAATTTATTGCATTGATACTTCGGCATAAGCCTGACGCCGTCGGCATTAAGCTGGACGAGCACGGCTGGGCCGACGTAGACGCGCTGATTAAGGGAATAAACAAGACGCGTTCGCTGACCGAGGAAGAGCTCGAAGAGATCGTCCGCAGCGATGATAAGCAGAGATACTCTTTTAATGAGGATCATACTATGATCAGGGCCAATCAGGGCCATTCCGTTCCCGTGGACGTCGAGCTTGAGGAGGTCAAGCCTCCGCTGTATCTGTATCACGGCAGCGGAGAAAAATATGCCGCTTCTATAGAAAAGCAGGGACTGCTTCCTAAATCGAGATTGTATGTGCACCTTTCCGGAGATGTGATAACGGCGAAAAAAGTCGGCTCGCGTCACGGCAAACCTGTAGTTTATAAGGTGCTGTCCGGGAAGATGGCCGAAGACGGCTTCCGTTTTTACCGCTCCGTAAACGGCGTCTGGCTGACCGAAAGAGTTCCGCCGGAATACCTGGCGCCGATTTTGGAGGTTTTGCCGCGCTAAGGCGGAGTGACAAGCAATGACAGACTGTGGGCTGCGCTGAGCAAAATCAAAAACGCTCCCTCGGGCCTTGGGGCTGAGGGAGCGTCTGCGTTTTGATTATCCTATGTCGGCGGGATTGCTTGGCGCTATTTCTGCAGGCGCAGAATGTCGGCGGCCTGGGCCAGGACTTCGTCGAGCTTGGCTAAGTTTTTGCCGCCGGCCATGGCCATGTCGGGGCGGCCTCCGCCTTTGCCGTCCAATCTGGCGGCCAGCTCTTTGACGATATTGCCGGCCTTATAGCCCTGCTTGACGTAGTCGGGGCTGACGGAAACCAGCAGGCCGACCGCTTCCTTGTTGGGGCCTCCCAGGACGGCGACGCCCTTGAAGGTATCGCGCAGCTTTTCCGAGACCTTGCGCAGTTCTTCGGGAACGGCGTTATCCACCTTTAAGACCAGCAGCGGAGTTCCGTCCACGTCCTGAACCTGCTGAGCGGCCTGGGCGGCCTTCTCGGCGGCGACGGCGTCCTTCATTCTGGCCAGCTCTTTTTCGGCTTTCTTCTGGGCTTCCAGAGCGGCGGCCAGGCGTTCGTTCAGATTAGCCTGAGTGGCATGGAGGAGGGCGCAGGCGTTCTCCAGGATTTGGTCCTTTTCTTCGGTGAGCTCTAAAGCATAGGAACCGGTCACTGCCTCGATGCGCCGGATTCCGGCGGCGATTGCGCCCTCGGAGACGATCTTGAATAAGCCGATATCGCCGGTGCGCTTGCAGTGGCAGCCGCCGCAGAGCTCCTGGGAGAAGCCGTCGTACCGAGGCGCCGAGGCGTTTTCGCTAAGCTCTGAGCCGACGTTGACAACTCTGACCCTGGCGCCGTACTTGTCGCCGAAGAAGGCGATGACCGAATCGGGCTTCTGGTCAATGGGAATTTCAAACCAGCATACGCCGGTATTGGCGATAATTTCCGCGTTGATCATGCGCTCAATTCTGAGCAGGTTCTCCTTGCTGACGGGCTCCGAGCAGGTGAAGTCGAAGCGCATGCGCTCGGGAGCGACCAGAGAGCCCTGCTGATGGACGTCGGTTCCGATCACGGAGCGCAGAGCGTGGTGGAGGAGGTGGGTGGCGGTGTGGTTGCGCTGAATGGCCGCCCTTCTTTCCGTATCGACGGAGACGGTCACCTCGGTTCCGGCGGGCAGAGCTTCGTCGAGATTATCGGCCTTGACGAAGTGAAAGACCACGCCTTCCTGCTGTTTGGTATCGGCAATTTCGAATATCTCGCCGCCGCAGGCTATGCAGCCGGTATCGCCCAGCTCGCCGCCCATTTCGCCGTAGCATACGGTGCGGTCCAGAACCACGGCCCGGCTGTCGGGCTGTCCGACAATGGCCAGGACTTTGGCCCGGCATTCGGTCTGGGTATAGCCCAGGAATTCAGTTGCGGGCAGGTCGAGCTTTTCGCTCTCGGCGATCTGAGCTACCTTTTTGCGGGCTTCTCTGGCTCTGGTCTTCTGAGCCTCCATCTGCTCGGCAAAGCCTTTTTCGTCGAGCTCGAGTCCGTTTTCTCTGGCCATGACGGCGGTGAGATCGCAGGGGAAGCCGTAGGTGTCGTAGAGTTTGAAGGCGGTTTCGCCGGGGAAGACTTTTTTGCCGTCGGCCTGCAAAACTTTGAGTTCTTCTTCAAAGAGGGCGATGCCGCGGTCCAAGGTGCGGTTGAAGGAGACTTCCTCGCTCTTGATGACCTTGACGATCTTTTCCTGTTCGCGGATAAGCTCGGGGTAGGCTTTGCCCATGACTTCAATCAGAATGGGCAGCATGGCGTGCATGAAGGGCTCGGTCAGGCCCAGCTTGCGGCCGTAGCGGGCGGCGCGGCGCAGAATGCGGCGGATTACATAGCCGCGTCCTTCGTTGGAGGGCAGAGCTCCGTCGGCGATGCTGAAGGAAACCATGCGCAGATGGTCGGCGCAGACACGCATAGCCACGGAGGCTTCGTCCTTGGAGGTTCCCGGCGTGTATTTAAGGCCGGAGAGCCTTTCCAGCTCGGCGATTAAGGGGCGGAAGAGGACGGTATCGTAATTGGAAATCTGTCCGCTGAAATCGGTGCAGTTTTTTGTGCATTCCATGACGGCGGCCACGCGCTCCAGACCGGCTCCGGTATCGACGTTGCAGGCGGGCAGCTTATGCAGTCCGTCGGGAGTGGCGTTGAATTCCATAAAGACCAGGTTCCAGAGCTCGATAGCCAGCGGAGAGCCGGCGTTGACCAGAGGACCGCCGCTGAGATCGGGGGTAAGATCGATATGTATTTCCGAGCAGGGACCGCAGGGACCGACTTCGCCCATCATCCAGAAGTTGTCTTTGGCGCCGAAGCGCTTTATGTGGGTGGGATCGATATCGGTGACCTCGGCCCATAACTTTTCGGCCTCAGTGTCGGCGGGCAGCCCTTTGGCTTCGTCGCCTCCGAAGACCGTGGCATAGAGGCGCTCTTTGGGCAGCTTCCAGCGCTCGGTCAGCAGTTCCCAGGCCCAGCTGATGGCTTCGCGCTTGTAATAGTCGCCGAAGGACCAGTTGCCCAGCATTTCAAAGAGAGTATGGTGGTAGGTATCCTGGCCGACCTCCTCGAGATCGTTGTGCTTGCCGGAGACGCGGATGCACTTCTGAGAGTCGGCCACTCTGCTGTGTTTGGGAGCGGCCTGTCCCAGGAAGTAGGGCTTGAACTGGTTCATTCCGGCGTTGGTGAACATCAGGGTGGGATCGTCGTTGGGCACTACCGAGGCGGAGGGCACGATCTCATGGCCTTTGGCTTTGAAGAATTCCAAAAAAGACTGCCTAATTTCTGTGGCGTTCATAGCTGTTCTCTTTTCTGATAAAGTACAAAAAATAAGGCCTGATGTCGGCGGAGCGATAATCGGCGCCGCTGACAGAGGCCTCTGAAAAACTAATTTAAAACTTCAAGGTCTGCTTCGGTGAAGCTGGTGTCCCGGCAGACCTCGCTTAAAAATACGTACAGCAGCTTATAGCATTTCTGCAGGTTATCGACTTCCGTCCATTCCAGCGCCTGATGGCAGCGGTCCGGATCGCCGGGCCCGAAGTTTACGGCGGGAATGCCGTGAGCGGTCAGACGGGCCAGATCGGTCCAGGCCTGCTTGGGCTCGACCTTGAGCTCGCAGCGGTCGATCCAGTTCTGCATCAGAGGGTGGCCGATGCAGACCTTGCCGGGGATGGCTACGTCGCGTACCTTGACTTTGGCGGTCTCGCCGACCAGCTTGTTTAAATATTCCAGCATCTCCGCGTCGGTGTGGTTGGGAGCGTAGCGGATGTTGACGTTGATGTCGAAGGCGTCGGGAATAACGTTGGCGGCGTTTTTGGTAGAGGCCATGGTGGGAGAGAGGACCTCATAGAAGGTCAGGCCGCTGACGTTGACCTCGCGGCGGGGCAGGTCGCGCAGCTTGGCTAAAAACGAAAGGGAGCGGTAAATGGCGTTCTGTCCCTGCCAGGGCCGGGCCGAATGGGCTCTTTTGCCTTCAAAGGTAACGATGGCGTGCATGCCTCCCATGCAGCCGGCCATAATATTGTTGTTGGTCGGCTCCAGCACGACGGCAAAATCCATGGGCGGCAAAGTGTCAATCATAGTGCGCAGGGCGTTGCCTTCGTCCGGTCCTTCCTCGCCTGCATAAAAGACGGCTACCAGGTTGGCGTTCAGTTTTTCGTAATCCTTGAGCAGGGCCATAATTACGGCGTCGCCGCTCTTCATGTCCGAAGAACCGCAGCCGTAAAGCTTGCCGCCCTCAATTTTCTGCGGCTGAGTGGGGGAGGCTGGCACGGTGTCTATGTGGCCGAAAAGACCTACGGTAGGGCGTCCTTCTTCATGGAAGGGGCAGACAATCAGGCTGTCTTTGGTGCGGCTGAAGGGAACTCCGGGCAGCTCGCTGCGCAGCCAGCCTTCGATATAATCGCAGATTTCTTTTTCACTGCCGGTAGGGCTGGGTATCGACACCAGCTTCTGAGTCAGGGCTATCAGATCCAACATTTATAAAACTTCTCCAAATTCACGCAGGACATTATTCAAACCGGTTTTTGCATCCGTAGAAGCGTCTCTTCTGCCTATTATTAAAGCACAGGGCACGTTATAAACGCCTGCGGCAAACTTACGGGGCCTGGTTCCGGGAATTACTACCGAATAGGCGGGAACTCTGCCTTTGTATTCAACCGGCTCGGGACCGGTAACGTCTATTATATGGGTTGAAGCGGTAATATTGACGCCGGAGCCCAAAACGGCTCCTTCTTCGACGATAACTCCTTCTACTATAGAGCATTTAGAGCCTATAAAGCAGTTGTCTTCAATAATTACCGGCGAGGCGTTGGCCGGTTCCAGAACTCCGCCTATTATTGTACCGGCCGCAATATGCACATTTTTGCCGATTTGGGCGCAGCTTCCCACTAAGGCCCAGGTATCGACCATGGTTCCGCTGTCTATATATGCGCCGATATTGACATAACCGACCATGAGAATGGTTCCCGGAGCCATGTAAGCTCCGAAGCGGGCTGTCCCCGGGGGAACGGCGCGCACTCCGGCTTTGGCCAGATTGGATTTTAAGGGAATTTTGTCGTAATACTCAAAGGGAGGCGTCTCCCAAGTCTGCATTTTGTTAATGGCGAAATAAAGAATGACGGCTTCCTTTACCCAGGTATTGACCTTCCAGACGCCGTTTTCTTTTTCTGCGACGCGAATCTGCCCCTTGTCGAGAAGGTCGATAGCTTCGCAGATATCCTGCCGCGCGGACTCCAGCAGAGAGCGGTCCGCAAATGCTTGAGAAATGAGCTCTTTATTCATAGACCTTGAGATTTCTTCGCATACGCTGTTTTCCCTTGCCGGGGCCTGAAAGGGCTTCAATGGCCTTATGCCGGCTCAGGCAGGCTGCAGCTTCCTGGATTATGCGCATCCGTCAGTATTATATATAGATCCTT
>JAFTAM010000107.1 GCA_017458675.1 bacterium | reverse complement strand
CCAGCGAGCCTCTGAAGCCCAGGACAATTTTCATATTTTCAGCCTGAGGTTCATTGAAAAAAGGCCTATGGAAATCTGTGACTTTTATATCAAATCTATCTTTGGGAACGTTTCTTCCCAGAACCGCTTCCAAAGCGTTCAGCAAACTGGACTTGCCGCAACCGTTTTCACCGATCATAACGGTAACGTTATGCTCAAAGCTGACTTTGAGCTGACGGATAGCGCGGAAATTCTCTACATACAAGCTGCTTAAATACATAGTCTTAATAGTTCTTTTTTCATGATTGTTATGCCTTTTTAATGGAGGCTGCAGCCGCTAAATTGCTGGAAAAAAAATAATTCATTCTCTGCCGGATTTACCGTTATACTTACTTCACTAAAATAAAGGCTGTCTTCCGCAGAAGCGGAACCGACAGCCTTACCTTCAAAAAACTATGCAAAAAAGCTTATTTGTCAACCTTGGGAAGCTGAGCAAAGGAGGCCTGCAGCTCCTCGTCGGTGGGAACATAATCGCTCATTTTGCCGTCATTGAACTGCTGATAAGCGTACAGATCGAAATAGCCGGTGCCGGTCAGACCGAACAGTATGGTCTTTTCCTCACCGCTCTCCTTGCATTTATAAGCTTCATCCAGAGCCGCCTTAATGGCGTGGGAGCTTTCGGGCGCAGGCAGAATGCCCTCAACCCTGGCAAAGAGTTCGGCGGCTTCAAATACTTCGGTCTGAGGAACCGCCACGGCCTCCATATAGCCGTCATGATACAGCTGCGACAGAGTGGAGCTCATGCCGTGGAAGCGCAGACCGCCGGCATGGTTGGGAGCCGGAATGAAGCCGCTGCCCAGAGTGTACATTTTGGCCAAGGGACAAATCATGCCGGTATCGCAGAAATCGTAAGCGTAAATTCCGCGGGTAAAGCTGGGGCAGGACTTGGGCTCGACGGCTATAATGCGGTAATTGGCCTCGCCTCTGAGCTTTTCGCCCATAAAGGGAGCTATCAGACCGCCCAGGTTGGAGCCGCCGCCGGCGCAGCCGATGATCATATCCGGCTTAACGCCGTATTTATCGAGGGCGGCCTTGGCTTCCAGACCGATAACCGACTGATGCAGCAGCACCTGATTGAGGACGCTGCCCAACACATAGCGGCAGCCCTCGTTCTTAACGGCGGTTTCCACCGCTTCGCTGATAGCGCAGCCCAGACTGCCGGTAGTGCCGGGATGAGCCTCTAAAATTCTGCGGCCCACTTCGGTTTCCATGGAAGGAGAAGGCGTAACCGAGGCGCCGTAAGTGCGCATGACCTCGCGGCGGAAGGGCTTCTGCTCATAGGAAACTTTGACCATAAAGACCTTGCAGTCTAAGCCAAGATAAGCGCAGGCCATAGACAGAGCGGTGCCCCACTGACCGGCTCCGGTCTCGGTGGTAACGCCCTTCAGGCCCTGCTTTTTGGCGTAATAGGCCTGAGCGATGGCCGAATTGAGCTTGTGGCTGCCGCTGGTGTTGTTGCCCTCAAATTTGTAGTAAATCTTAGCCGGGGTCTGCAGCTTCTCCTCCAGACAGTAGGCCCGCACCAGAGGCGAAGGACGGTACATCTTGTAAAAGCTGCGGATTTCATCGGGAATTTTGAAATAAGCGGTGTTTTCGTCGAGTTCCTGCTTAACCAGCTCTTCGCAGAATACGCCGCTGAGCTCGGCCGCCGTCATGGGCTTGCAGGTGGCCGGGTTGAGCAGCGGCGCCGGCTTATTGGCCATATCGGCCCGCATATTGTACCAGGCTTCAGGCATCTCATTTTCGCTGAGATAAATTTTGTAAGGGATCTGTTCCATAATCATATTCCTTTCCGTCCCGCTCATCTCAGAGCTGGGCTGATTATTTCGGGACAGTCCGTTGAACTTGAGCCGCTGCTGAAAAGCGGCAAAAAAAATTCCTGCCCCGGCAAGTATAAAAGAACTGCTGGGACAGGATCTATACAATCCTGCGGTGCCACCCGGCTTGACGCATTTACTGAACGTCCACTTTACGCATACTGACATATGCAGACCTTTTTTAACGGGGAGTCATGCCCCGTCGCACATACTGAGGCCCTTTTTACAGGAAGCCCGTTCCGATTGCCCTCCGAAGTCCATTCAGCTCAATATTTTTCACTGCCATCACACCATCGGCAGCTCTCTCGGGAAAAAGGGAAAAAGCCTACTTACTCTCCGTCAGCGGTTTATACTAAATAAGTGTATCACAAAAAATTATGTTGTCAATACTGCTACAGTACCCTTTTGGCCCCTAAATAGCGGGCTTTGAAATAATCCTCCTCTAAGCTGCTGATTCGGACGCAGCCAGACGACGAAGCATGAATAAACTCTCCGTCTCCCAGATAGATGCCCACATGAGAAGCGCCGGGAGCGTAAGTTTCAAAAAAGACCATATCGCCGGGCGCTTCCTCGCCTGCATCCACCTTATCGCCGGCATTAAACTGCACGTCGGCGGTACGGGGCAGATCGATGCCCACCTGTCCGTAAACATACTGAACATAGCCGGAGCAGTCAAAGCCGCTGGGAGACGCGCCTCCCCAGACGTAAGGCACGCCCATATACGATTTAGCCTGGGCCAGAAGCTCCTGGGCCTCTTTGGAGACCCCCTGCTCAGGAGCAGCGTGCTTATCCACATAGTTGGGGATCTTGACAATCTGACCGTCGCTGCCTACGGCGATGCTGTAGCCTCGGGTATTTTTAGAGCGCCTTTTATTCTTATTGCGGGTATAGGCCGCCAAGGGGGAATCCGCCGACGGCGCCTCAACGCTGGGGCGTCTGGAAGTGTGCAGAGCCACCTGACTCGGCAGCGGAGCATTTTTGTCGTTGTAAGCTGATTTGGACTCCTTATGCTTGACAGGTTTCGAGCTTGCAGCGCTCTGCTGTCCGCTCGCCGAATCGGCCGCCGAAATATTTAAGGGCGTAGGAGCGGGAAATTCATTTTCCGGTTTGGCTCCTGCCGGCAGCATCAATATCGAACCGGCCTGAAGGCCTTTGCCGTCGATAATGGTGCGGGAGTTCAAGCGCAGCAGCTCCTTGCTGCTGACGCCGAAACGGGTGGAGATGCTGTAAACCGTATCGCCGGGCATAACCTCGTAATATTTATAAGCCCCCTGGGCCAGGCTCAGATCGGTTCCCAGCAGAGCGCTGGCAAAGAGAGCTGCCGACGCAATAAAAAAAGAATGTTTTAGCCATATTTTTTTTGAGGACATGAGCTTTACCTCTGAATATGCTTCAAAAGACGCTTAACATTTATTAAAGAATAATAATTCAGATTAGGTGTTTTTTCAAGTTTAAATTTAATTTTTTATTAAGGAAATAAGCCGATGCAATAGAATAAAGCTGCTTTGCCGCGCGCACAGTACAGTATTGAGATGCGCCTGAACGCATTGAGCTATTATAGAAGGGTCCTGCGGATGAAGGAGTTTATATACGCCGTTTGCGCTTTTTTTCAGGAAGCAGCCGATTTTATTTGGGGGTTTCCCACAAATTTTGATTGGTATGCAAATTTGCCCATTATCGGAAATCTTCCCTTCGTCATTATTCTGATGCTGGCGTCGGGCGTCTATTTCACCTGCAAACTGCGCTTTGTCCAGGTCAGATATTTTATCAGCGGAATTAAGCTTCTGACCCATAGCAATACCGCCAAAAACGGCATCAGTCCCCTGGCTTCTTTCCTCCTTTCTACGGCTATGCGGGTGGGTCCCGGCAACATTCTGGGAGTAACCGGCGCTGTCGCCGCCGGAGGTCCGGGAGCTCTCTTCTGGATGTGGGTATCGGCCTTCTTCGGCATGTCTATAGCCTTTGTGGAATCTACCCTTTCACAGATATATAAAGAAAGGCAGGGAGACGAATATATCGGCGGACTTCCCAGCTACGGCAGAAAGCTTTTGGGCGGAGCGGCGCTTGTCGGCGTCAGCCTGAGTATGCTGTATATAATGTATGCGATATTAGTTACTCCCTCTCAGGGCTTCAATACGCTCTCGGCAATGATGGCTGTTTATCATAAGGCCGCAGCTTTCGGGCCGGAGACGGATTCAGCGATAATATGGCTGTTTTTCCTGATAATTATGGGAGTTTCTGCCTTCGCTGCTTTCGGAGGTCTCAAGCGCATTACCCGCATAACGGACATATTGATACCGATTATGGCGTTTTTCTATATTGCAGCGGCCCTGAATGTGATTATAGTAAACCTTGACCTTGTTCCCTGGTTTTTTTACACAATCATAACGGAAGCCTTTAAGCCGAGAGCCGTTTTCGGCGGCGCCGTAGGCCTCGCTATTTCCCAGGGAATCAAGCGCGGTCTGATGAGCAACGAGGCCGGTCAGGGCACGCTTTCCATGCCCGCAGCCATATCTGACGCCAAACATCCCTGTGAGCAGGGCGTTCTGCAGGCGATAGGCGTATTTTTAGACACTTTGGTCATCTGCAACCTGACCGGCTTTATAGTCGTTATGGGCAGATCATGGATGAAGGAAGGCGCGTCCGCCTGGTTCGCGCTGGCGCCTCTGGATAAATGCGTCGCCTCCTGCAAAGAACTGATCACGTCCCAAATGGCCGGCAATCTTGCGGAATATGTTATAATTGCCAGCCTTGGCGCTTTTGCTTTTACCTGTATATTGGGCTATCTGTCCTTTACGGATGTCTGCGCCAAGCAGGTTACCGCCAACAAAACTTTTCATTTATCGGTAAGAATTTTAAATTTAGCGGTACTCGCCTTCGGCATGGCCGCCCATATTATCGGCATTGACCTCAGCATCTTATGGAACATCGGCGACCTGGCCAACATCCTGATGGTATGCGTCAACCTGCCTCTCTTGTATATCGGCTTCGGCAAGGTCCGAAAGACCTTCGCTCATTTTGAAAGCGGCGAAAGCATCTTCAATTCCGAGGTATTCGGCGAGTCCTTACCGGTCTGGGATGAAAAAAGCGCCGAAATCCAAGCGGCGGCGGCTGAATAGCCGGTAAGCTAAGCAAAACAGGCTTTCAGCATACATGTATTACACAGGTTTTGTTTTGCTCTGAAGCGAGCGTCCGAGCTCCGGATACGGCGAGCGCGGAGCGAAGTGCAAAACAAAACCGACATAGCAAAAACATGCAGAACATGCTTGAAAGATTCTTCGCTGCGTTCTCAATGGCAGAGAAACATTTACAAACATTGGCAAAACAAGCTAATGTACCTTTTTTAGCAATATTTTGCCTTAACTTTATGACATTGCCAAGATCCAGGCGGCTTCGGCTGAATCATCGGCAAGCTAAGCAAAAGCGCAATTGCAATAGGATATTTCAAAATAATGCAAAACTGAATTATCTTTTTCTGTTTCCGCTTCGAACAAAAATCTGCTTTGCCGCGTGCAATGGCTATAAACCGCTTTTTTATTGTATCGAAGCTAGAATAGGGGTCCTTGCGGATGAAGGAATTCATCGACGCCGTCTGCACGGTGTTTCAGAAACTATCCGATTTTATTTGGGAATTTCCCACAAATTTAGATTTATACGCAAATCTGCCAATTTTAGGCAATCTTCCCTTCGTCATAATACTGCTGCTGGCTGCCGGCGTTTACTTTACCTGGAAACTGCGCTTTGTCCAGGTCAGATATTTCAGCCGCGGCATTAAGCTGATAACTCGCGGCAAAACCGCCAAAAACGGCATCACTCCCCTGGCTGCCTTCCTGCTTTCGACGGCTATGCGGGTGGGCCCCGGCAACATTCTGGGGGTAACCGGCGCTGTCGCCACCGGAGGTCCGGGCGCTCTCTTCTGGATGTGGATGTCGGCCTTCTTCGGCATGTCTATCGCCTTTGTAGAATCAACCCTTTCGCAGATATATAAGAAAAGACTGGGAGACGAATATATCGGCGGACTGCCGAGCTACGGAAGAAAGCTTCTTGGCGGGGCGGCCTTTGCCGGAGTCAGCCTGAGCCTGCTCTATATCATGTATGCAATACTGTCTACCCCTTCTCAGGGCTTCAATACCCTATCTGCTATGATAGCCGTTTTTCATAAAGCCGCTAATGCCGGCCCGGCGGCGGAGACAGAGGCCACCTGGCTGTTTTTCCTGATAATTATGGGAGTATCCGCATTCGCCGCTTTCGGCGGTCTGAGGCGTATCACCCGCATAACGGACGTATTAGTGCCGATGATGGCTTTCATCTATATTTTGGCGGCGCTGATCATTATTGCAATGAACCTCGACCTTGTGCCGTGGTTCTTTTATGCAGTATTTACGGAAGCCTTCCAGCCAGCCCCCGTTTTTGGCGGCGTTTTAGGCATAGCTGTTTCTCAGGGCATCAAGAGGGGACTGATGAGCAACGAAGCCGGTCAGGGTACGCTTTCCATGCCCGCGGCCGTATCCGACGCGGAGCATCCCTGCGATCAGGGCTGCCTGCAGGCCATCGGCGTTTTTTTAGATACTATCGTCATCTGCACTATGACCGGATTTATAGTCATTATGGGCAGACCCTGGCTCAAGGAAGGCGCCTCCTCCTGGTTCGAGCTGAGCCATCTGGATAAATGCGTCGCCGCCAGCAAGGAACTGATAACCTCCGGACTCGGCAGCGATATGGCAGCGTATATTATAATCGCCAGTCTGGGCGCGTTTGCTTTTACCTGTATATTAGGATATCTGTCCTTTGCAGAGGTCTGCGCCAAGCAGATTACCGTCAACAAATCTTTCCATTTAACGGTGCGGCTTTGCTGCTTAGCCGTACTCGCCTTCGGCATGGCCGCCCATATTACCGGCTTTGACCTCAGCGCCTTGTGGAACATCAGCGACCTGGCCAACATCCTGATGGTATGCGTCAACCTGCCTCTTTTATTCCTGGGCTTTAAAAAGGTCGAAACAGCCTTCGCTCATTATGAAAGCGGAAAAGGCCGATTCAATTCAGAGGCATTCGGCGAGCCCGTCCCGGCCTGGGATGAAAAAAGCGCCGAAATCCAGGCGGCTGCGCAGGCAGAATAAAATTATACGGATTACATATAAAAAACGGGCTCGGCCAAAACTCTGCCGAACCCGTTTTTATTAGTATGTTACAGCGCTGACTTTACTTCTTGGCCAGCAGCTCGTTGATTCCGCGGGCGGCGCGGCGGCCTTCGCCCATGGCCAGAATAACGGTAGCGGCGCCCAGAACGATGTCGCCTCCGGCAAAGACGCCGGGAATGCTGGTTTCGCCGGTTTCCTCGTTGACGATAATGTTGCCCTTCTTGTTGACGTCAAGGCCGGGGGTGGCTCCGGTGAGCAGAGGATTGGACTTGTTGCCGATAGCGACGATGATGGTGTCGCACTCGAGCTCATAGGTGTCGCCTTCGATCTTGACGGGGCTGCGGCGGCCGCTCTGGTCGGGCTCGCCCAGCTCGTAGCGCTGTACGGTGACAGACTTCACGCGGCCCTTATCGTCGCCGTGGACTTCACAGGCGTTCTGCAGGAAGCAGAAATGGATGCCCTCTTCAAAAGCGTGCTGGACCTCTTCGCGGCGGGCCGGCATTTCGTTGCGGCTGCGGCGATAAAGGACCGTAACCTCTTCAGCGCCTAAACGCTTGGCCATGCGGCAGGAGTCCATAGCCACGTTGCCGCCGCCCAGGACGACAACCTTCTTGGAGCGGTACATAGGAGTATCGTTAATGCCGGGATAGATGCAGCCCATCAGGTTGGCGCGGGTCAGGTACTCGTTGGCCGAGCAGACGCCGATCAAATCCTCGCCGGGGATGCCCATAAAGATAGGCAGTCCTGCGCCGACGCCGATGAAAGCGGCCTCGAAGCCGTCCTCTTTCATCATATCTTCAAGTTTGCGGGTGCGGCCCACCAAATAATCGGTGTGGAAGTGGACGCCCATCTTGCGCAGAGAGTCGATCTGGCTGTCCACGACGGCTTTGGGAAGCCTGAATTCGGGAATGCCGTAGCGGAGCACGCCGCCCAGCTTGTGCAGGGCCTCAAAGACGTGGACCTCGTGACCGGCGCGGCGGCAGTCGGCTGCCACGACCAGACCGGCGGGGCCGGAACCGATGACGGCCACTTTATGGCCGGTGTCGGGAGCGGTCTCCATGGGAGCGGTGTTGTTGGTTATGTCCCAGTCGGCCAGGAAGCGCTCGACCTTGCCGATAGAAACGGGATCGTGCTTTTTGCCCATCGTGCAGTTTTCCTGACACTGACGCTCCTGAGGGCAGACGCGGCCGCAGATGGCCGGAAGCAGGCTGGACTGCTTGATGACGGCGACGGCTTCGGCAAATTCGCCCTTGGCGGCGGCGGCCAGGAAGCCGGGGATATTGATATTGACCGGGCAGCCCTTGACGCAGTTGGGAATCTTGCACTGCAGGCAGCGGTTGCTCTCCACTACGGCCTGGGCGGGAGTAAAGGTCTTCTCTACTTCATCCTGCCACTTGGAGCGCTGCAGGGGGTCCAAAACCGCGGGCTTCTGCACGGGAATATCCATGCGGTCTTTGGGGGTGATCTTCTCTTTGGCGGTTAAGCCTTTGAGGATCTCGACGGCTTTTTCATTGAGAATCTGGGGATCTTCATGGAAGCGAGGCATAATAAATATATCTCCTTGTATTCAGTAAATCACAAACGGCTTAAGCTAGTTTTCGGCTTCCTGCATCTCTTTGAGAGCTTTTCTGAAGCGGCAGGTATGCTCGCGGGCTTCCGTCTCCTGCTCTCTGAAAGCGCCCATGCGTTTGAGCATGTTGTCGAAGTCCACCAAATGGGCGTCAAATTCGGGACCGTCTACGCAGACGAATTTAATCTTGCCGTCGATAGTTACGCGGCAGCAGCCGCACATGCCGGTTCCGTCGATCATAATGGTGTTGAGGCTGACCAGAGTATACACGCCGTAAGGCTTGGTCGTCGAAGCGCAGAACTTCATCATAATCGGAGGGCCGATGGCGATAACCATATCGGGCTTGTCGTTTTCGCAGATTTCCTTTAAGGGCTCGGTGACCAGGGCTTTGCGTCCGTAGGAACCGTCGTCGGTTACGGCGATATACTCGTCGGCAATGGCTCTCATCTCGTCTTCCATAATCAACAGGCCTTTATTGCGGGCGCCGGCAATTACGGTGACATGGTTTCCAGCGGCCTTTAAGCCCTGGATGATGGGATAAAGAGGCGCCAGACCGATGCCGCCGCCTACGGCGACGACTTTGCCGAACTTTTCGATATGGGTGGGACGTCCCAGAGGACCGGTCACGACGGGAATATAATCGCCTACTTCAAAGTGGCTGAGTTCTTCGGTAGTTTTGCCGACAGTCTGGAAAACTATGGTAATGGAGCCTTCCTCGGTGTTGGCGTCGGCAATGGTTAAAGGTACGCGTTCGCCATAATTGACGTCAGTCTGAATGATGATAAACTGACCCGGACGTCTTTCCTTCGCGATCAGAGCCGCTTCAATGCGCATGCGCACGACATTTTCGGAAAGAAACTCTTTAAACAAAACTTTGTGACCCTGGCGAGGCGCGGCTTCACCAATGATACTTGTCAAATCCATAATCTTTTACTTCTCTTTAAACCGTCATCAGATTTTGCTTTAAAGCGTTTGATAAGGGCCGTTTCTACACGCCCGGACGCTCTGCATAAGATTACAATTTTTTACGCGGCTCCGCTTTTACCTGCCTTTTGCAGCCAAAGAGGCTTCCATTTCACGCGCTCCTGCCATTCTCAGCGCCGCAGCGAATATTTACGCCGTAAGTTTAGTATGACATACAGCTCCTGTCATTCTGAGCGCAAGCGAAGAATCTTTATTCTTCAAACAAAAAGCCCCGGAATTCCGTAAGACTTCCGAGGCTGTTCGGTTTTGCTTATTCAGCGGCGCCGCTAAATATTTTTGAACCTGTTGTTATTGTCCACAATATTTAATGCCGGATTGGCATTTTTGCTTTTAGGACTCTGGACGGCCGGATTGGCAGATTTGGGAGCGGGCGCGCCTGCAGGTCTGAGCACCTGACCGCCGTGAATGACGGAATCGGCGGCAATTATCGAAGTGGTAATATCCTTGGCTGAGGAGCCCGAGGGGATCAGCGTCAGTTTGGCATGGCTCTTAAGGACCTTTTCGGTTTCCAGAACATCGAAGAGCGCCTCAGCTACTTCGGGATCCTGAGAAATCTCCGTCAAAGCGGCGCCGACGATCTGCGGACGCACGGCTCCGGCTTTAGCGAACTCTACAGAAGCCTTGCGATCGGCATCGGAGCGGATTACGTTGACGCGGTTCTCGCCGTCCTGCAGAATAGCCGCCGTTACCTGACGCAGTCTGTTGACGACCTTCTCTTCAATCTGGTGAATCATGTTGCGATCGTTGAAATGAACGTCGCGGACATAGACGGAGCCCAGCTTATAGCCCCATTCCTGAGAGTGAGGAGAAACTTCCCTGCGCACGGAATCGCTCATCATGTGGCGGTTCTCCATCATGTCGCTCAGAGTCAGGTTGGAAAGGCAGCGTACCGTGGCGTTGCTGACGTTGGCCTTGAGCGAACCTTCAGGGTCGGAGTTCTCAAAGCGGTACTTGACCGGATCGGAGACCATCATTTCGTACCAGACGCCGATGCCCATAGGAGAACCTTCCTCGGAGTTGACCGGCTGACTGCGCAGATAGCACTGATCGAGCTTGGTGCTCACTATGACGTCTTCGCCGGCGAAATGGTAGGCCATAGCCTTGAGCCAGCCGATGTTGTTGCCCAGGAAGTGGAAGCCGGGCTCGTCATAGCGGCAGACGATCTTGCCCAGGAACATGATAATATGGCATTCACGCTCGTGAACGATAATAACCGGGCAGAAGAAATTAAAGATAATATACAGTACATACTGCATAATTACCAGCAGAAAAAATGTAGCTATAAAAGTCATACCGCACCTACTTCCTGGAATCTTCCATAACTATAGCGCAGGCTTTGTTCAAAAGCTCAAGCTTGACGTTGCGCAGGTAAGCGTATAAACCGCCGCTGTCGCGCAATCCCTTCAAGCGGTTGTAAAGCTGCTTCAAAGGCTCAACTTCAGCCTGAGCCTTAAGAGTTTCGATTTCCACGGCGCGCTTAGACTGTACGATAGTCTGGTCGGCGGAAGCCTGAGCGACGCTGATATCGGAAGCGACCTGGTTGTGAGCGGTGTTAATGGCGGCCAGAGCGGAGTCAACCTCGCTGGGCGGGTCGATGTTGGTAATCAGAGCGGCCTCCAGAATAATGCCGTAGCGGGCGGCGGAGCAGGCGCACTCGCGCTCCATATGAGCGTTGATATCCTGCAGGTTTTTGCGCAGGTCATTAACGGAAATACCGTCAACGGTTTTATGGAGCAAGTCGTCATCGTCGTTCTTGTTATCGCGCTTAGGAGCTTCGTAATTGGCGATCTTTTCGCGCAGCACCGAGTGGAAGAAGCCCATAACGTGAGCGGTGGGATTCTTGATTCCAAAGAAAAACGCATAAAGGTTGTTTTCGGAAACACGGAAGCGGATCTGACCGCTTATCTTGGTATTGAGCTGGTCCTTAGTGACCGCATCCAGAACAGAAGTTGAATGATTCTGCGCAATGAGGAAATTGCCGTTGTTGGGGTTGAACATAATATCGCCGCGGCTGGGGTCTATGCCGATATCGGCGGTCTGGGTAGCTATAGTCACACGGTAGATCTTTTCCCAGGGCCATTTAAAATGGAGACCGGGACCTATAACCATGAGTTTAGGATACTTATAATCGATATCAATGCTGCCGTCTTCATTGCCCATACGCATAAAATCGTCGCTGGCAATGCCGCCGCCGATATCGTTGGCGCGCACGGCGCGTCCGAAACTGGTTTTTACAGCTCTTTCATTGGGATTGAGCTGATAAAAGCCTCTATAAACCGAAAAAACGAAATAAGCCAATATACCGAGAAATACACCGAACATAACAGCTTTATTTCTTGCCTCTCTTTTTATTTTTTTTAT
>JAFTAM010000106.1 GCA_017458675.1 bacterium | reverse complement strand
TACTGGCAAAAATCCTTGTTTGGCGTTACAATAAGGTTGTGTTGGAGTGTTCATTTCAAATTAATTCTAACACAAAAAAAGGGTCACCTGGATTATCCAGATGACCTCTTTTATTAAGACTGTTTTTTCACAGCCCCTTTTATTTTTCGGCGGAAACCGGGTTCAGATATTCTCAATCTGCCAGTCTATGGGCTCGGCGCCGTTGGCCTTTAAGAATTCGTTGGTACGGCTGAAGGGACGGCTGCCGAAGAAGCCCCGAGAGGCGGAAAGCGGACTGGGATGGGGCGAACAGAGGACTAAATGGCGGGGATTGTTTATCAAAGCCTTTTTTTCCTGAGCCGGCCTGCCCCACAGAATATAGACTACCGGCCGATCGATCGTATTGACCGCCTTAATCACGCTGTCGGTAAAGCTCTGCCAGCCCAGCGAACTGTGGGAAAAGGCCTGATGAGCCCGCACCGTCAGGACAGAATTGAGCAGCAGCACGCCCTGATCGGCCCACTTTTTCAGCCAGCCGTTATTGGGGATATAGCAGCCCAGATCGTCATGGAGCTCTTTGTAAATGTTGACCAGAGAGGGCGGCAGCTTGGGCTGGGTGGGAGATACGGCAAAGCTCAGCCCCATGGCCTGATTGAAGTCGTGATAGGGGTCCTGCCCCAGAATTAAGACCTTCACCCTGTCGAAGGGAGTGAAATGGAAGGCGTTGAAAATATCGTCGGCGGCCGGAAAGATGGTTTGGGTCTTATATTCGCGGATGAGAATCCGGCGCAGCTTAAGGTAGTATTCCTTATTGAATTCTTCTCCGATTACATTCAGCCAGTCGTTGGTAATTTTTGGCATTAGCCGCCACCTCGCAGAAACAGTCTCAGACAGTCGATAAATTAATAAATTGGATATTGATTATTGCTGAAATTTGAGTTAAATAATAGCTATGTCTATACAGAGCATAAATTTAAATAATAACATAAATGCGCCGCAGTTCGGTATCGGCGCACTGCCTCAGCCGGCGCCCGAAGCAGCCGACGGCAGCCTCAATATAGCCGAAGTTTTTACATCCTCTCAGGACAGTCCTGTAAACGTCATCATTCAAGGCAGTGACGCCAAAGCGCTGGAAGCTCTCAAAAAGGAGCTGACCGCTAACAATCCCGACAATAAGGTAACGGCCGATCTGCCCATTATCGGCGGCTTCTCAATGGCCATTTCCCCTCAGGACGAAACGGCGGCCGCGGCTTTGACTCAGGCCCAGGAAAACGGCATGCTGGTAACGCTCGACGCCGTGACCGACTTCACCGACGACGTCACCGCCGCTCAGGATCTGAATGAGATACACAGTTTCGTCGTCGGCGTGCGCGACGAAAACATCATATTCGGCGTCGAAAAGCTCCATGAGCAGGGCATCACCGGCAAAGGAACTACTATCTGCGTTCTCGACAGCGGCATCGCTCCCCATCCCGACTTAAAGGATCGCATTGTCGCCTTTAAAGACTGCGTCAACGGCAAAAAAGAGCCTTACGACGACAACGGTCACGGCACCCACTGCGCAGGAATCTGCGCCGGCGACGGCAAGAGCAGCGGCGGCAAGAACGTCGGCGTGGCTCCGGAAGCCAATATTGTAGGCGTAAAGGTTCTGGACCAGTTCGGCTACGGCACGACTTCGGAAATACTCCGCGGCATCCAGTGGGCGATAACCCATAAGCACAAGTACGGCATCGACGTGATCAGCATGTCCTTGGGCCATGAAATCAACACGACCAGATTTCTGGATCCGCTGACCTTGGGCGTACAGGCCGCCGCCAGGTGCGGCATAACCGTCGTGGTCTCCGCCGGAAACGACGGTCCCGACGAAGGCACGCTCTCAGCGCCCGGCAACGCTCCCCTGGCCATTACCGTAGGAGCTCTCGACGATAAGGGAACTCCCCAGACCGACGACGACTGGATCGCCGGCTTCTCCAGCCGCGGTCCCTCTCCAATCGATCATATCGATAAGCCCGACGTCATCGCGCCCGGCGTGGATATTATCTCCTGTTCCAACAAGGACGACGGCTATGTAAAGATGTCCGGAACCTCGATGGCCACTCCCTTTACCGCCGGCGTGGCCTGTCTGATGAAGCAGGCCAATCCTCATGCCAAATCCAAAGAGATTAAAGCGGCCATCATGAAGACCGCCGACCCCATCGATCAACTCAGAAAAACCGCTCAGGGCGCCGGCGTCGTCGATCCTCAGGAAGCCGTAAGCAGCATTAAAAAGCAGTAATGCAGGCTGTTTCAGTGCAAATTTAAAAAAAATATTTTTTTCAGGCAGTTTGAAAGCGATATGCGGAGAACTGCCTTTTTTATTAGTAAAAATGCACTGCAAATTTAATATAGTATTCAGGAATAAGTAGAATGGCGGCTCAAAATACCAACAGTTTATCAGCTACAGAAAAAGGACGGCGCTGGGTTGTCGGCATCGACCTGGGAACGACCAACTCGGCTGTTTCCCGCATGGCCTTCGACAGCGAGGGACCGCTGGAAAGCGTGAAGATCACCCAGCGCGTCTCCGAAAATCAGCTCAGCCGCCTGGACACTCTGCCCAGCTTCCTCTACCTGCCCGGCCCCCACGAGCTGCCGCCTAACTCCATGTCCCTGCCCTGGGACGAGGACCTCGATTATGTGGTCGGCGACTTTGCCCGGACCCAGGGCGCCAAGATCCCCGGACGCGTGGTGACATCCGCCAAATCCTGGCTGGCTCACCGCCGGGCCGAGCCGGGAGAGGCCATTCTCCCCTGGCAGACCCTCAAGGACGGCCGCAAAGTCAGCGCCCTGGAAGCCTCCCGCCGCTACCTGGTCCATATGCGCAATTCCTGGGACAACGACAACCCCGGCGAACCTCTGGGCCTGCAGGAAATCGTCCTGACCGTCCCGGCCTCCTTCGACGAAATCGCCCGCGACCTCACCATCGAGGCCGCCGACCGCGCCGGACTGGAAAACGTAACCCTCCTGGAAGAGCCGCAGGCCGCCTTCTACACCTGGCAGTGGAACCACCGTCAGGACTGGCGGCAGCAGCTGAAGGACGTCAAGGAAATCCTGATCTGCGACATCGGCGGCGGCACCTGCGACTTCACGGCCATTAAAGTGGGCGAAGAGGGACTCGAGCGCGTGGCCGTAGGCGAGCATTTAATGCTGGGCGGCGACAATCTGGACATCGCTATCGCCCACCTGGTGGAGCCGCGCCTGGGCGCCAAGCTCAACCTCCTGCAGTGGGGAGTCCTCCAGCAGCAGTGCCGTCAGGCCAAGGAAAAGCTTTTGGGGCTCGATCCCCCGGAAAGCGCTCAGGTCATCGTGCCCGGTCTGGGTTCGGGCCTGATAGCCTCGGCGCTGCAGGCCGAAGTGACCCGCGAGGAGATCAGCCGCTTAATTCTGGACGGTTTCTTCCCTCAGGTTGATTTTAACGAGCCCGTCAGCAAGAACCATAAAATCGGCCTCCAGGAATGGGGCCTTCCCTACGCCGACGATCCCGTAGTTCCCCACTACCTCTCCGCCTTTCTGCGCACTCACAAATTAGACCCTCAGGCCATCCTCTTCAACGGCGGCGCCTGCCGTCCGCCGGCAATCAAGGCCCGTCTCTGTCAGGTCATTTCCGGCTGGCTGGGCCATCCCGTCAAAATTCTGGAAAATCAGGACGAGCATCTGGCCGTCGCCCACGGGGCCTGCGCCTTCGGCTGGCTCAAGCACCACGGCCGCGAGCGCATCCGCGGCGGTATCGCCCGCTCCTACTATTTAGGCGTGGGGCAGAGCGAAGCGCTCTGCGTAATCCACAGAAATCAGGACGAAGGCGAAAAAATTGAGCTGGAAAAGCCCGAGCTGAGCCTGCGGGTGGGAACGCCGGTAGCCTTCCCCCTCTTCGCTTCCACCGAACGTCCCCAGGACGGCGTCGGCGAGATCGTCTCCCAGGAGCTTCTGAACCCTCTGGGCTCTCTGGAAACGGTCATTGACGGTCAGGCCAGGGAAAAAGAGGTCCCGGTCAGACTGGCCGCCCAGGTGACAGAAATCGGCACTATGGCTCTGTGGGCCACCTCGCTCGATAAAAAGCGGAGCTGGTCGCTGCAGCTGCCGCTGCGGGGCCGCCGCCAGCACAAAGCGGTCATGGAGATCGCCCCCGCCCTGCTGCAGAGAGCCAAACAAGCCATAAGCGGCGCTTTCAACGCCAAGCCCAACAAGATCGAGGGAGGCGAGCTCAAGCCCCGCGCCCTTCTGGGCATCCTGGAAGGCCAGCTGGGCAAACGCTCCAACTGGGCGCTGGCTCTGAACCGCACCCTCTGGGAGGAGTTCCTCCACGCGGCCAAGCGCCGCCGCTGCTGCGCCGAATACGAGGCGGCCTGGTTCAACGGGGCCGGCTTCCTGCTCCGTCCCGGTCTGGGAGCCCCCCTGGACAAATGGCGCATCGAGCAGATGCAGAACATGATGTCGGAATGGCTGCAGTTTTCCCAGGACGAAAACGTGCGCCGCGAATTCTGGATCTTCTGGCGGCGCATCTCCGCCGGTCTGGAAACGGCCGCCCAGTGCAGTCTTTGGTCGCAGCTCCATCCGCGCTTAATTCCGGGCCGCCGCCACATCAAGAGCCGCCTCAAGCAGCTTCTCCCCGCCGAAAAGATCGAAATAATGCGCCTGGCCGTCAGCTTGGAGCGCCTGCCCATGTCGGAGAAGGAGATACTGGGCGAAACCCTGTTTAATAATTTGAAAGTCAATCCCGAAGCGGTCTGGCAGCTCTGCCGTCTGGGGGCCCGCCGTCTGATGGGCGCAGGACCTCAGCACGTCATAGCCCCGGAGATCGTCGAGCCCTGGCTGAAGGCCATTCTGGATTCCAAATGGTCCGAGCCCCGCCTCATCGGCCAGTCCTGCGCCGAGCTGGCCCGCTTCACCAATAACCGCGCCCTCGACTTAGACGAAAAACTCCGCCAGCGCCTGGCTCAGAGGCTGACCAAAGAGGGACTGCCCCAGGCCGCCAAGCGCGTTTTAGAGCTCACCGAGGAGCATGAAGCCGCCGACAATTCCGTCCTCTTCGGCGAAGAGCTGCCGGTAGGTCTGCGCATCTTCCGCAGCTGACGCCGCCGGCCGCCGCTCCCCCGGCGGCTCCGGTTTAACAGACTGACAATAAAAAAAGCCTTCCGGCTTGTCTCTGATGTCATTCTGAGCGAAGCGAAGAATCTGAATTGCCTGAAATGCAAAGATCCTTCGCCAGAGGCTCAGGATGACATGAAACAACTTGTGAAATCCGACCTATAAGTATTTCTCAACAACACAACAAAAGGGAACGGATAAATGAACATTAATTCAGACAATCTGGCGGATGCCGCTCAGGACTCTTCCCGAGTTGCCCGCATGATTGATGAAAAAGGTTATGCCGTTATCCTGAAAAACAATTATCCTCGCTGCCTTATTATAGAATCGGAAAAAGAACAGCTCGCCAATGACGAGGATCTGCTGAAAGTATCCCGCCGCCTTATTGCAAAAAATCGCGAAGCTTACGGGGAGTTGGCTAAATAAAGCAGCATAAAAAAGATTTGCCCGCCAAAGCCTCCGAAGCTGCCGTTATACAAGCATCCGACAACAAAAAAAAGCCTTCCCGGTTCAAAAGAATCCGGAAAAGCTTTTTTTTGTTTTTATTATATTACCTTACTTTTTGGCAGCTTCCACGCAGCTGACGGTGTCGCGGGCGATCATCAGCTCTTCGTTGGTGGGAAGAACATAAATCTTCACCTTGGAGCCGTCCTTGGAAATTTCGCCGCCCTTGCCTCTGGGCAGACCCTTGTTCTTGTCCTCGTCAATATCGATGCCCAGGCAGCCGAGCCTCGAGCAGACCATGCCGCGGATGAGGGGCGAATTTTCGCCGATGCCGCCGGTAAAGACCACCGCCTCGGCGCCGCCCATCTCTGCGAAGTAAGCGCCGATGTATTTGACAATGCGGTGCACGAACATATCCAGAGCCAGCTTGGCTTTCTCGTTATGATCGGTGAAGGCGGCCTTTTCCAGATCGCGCATGTCGAAGGAGATGCCGGAAATGCCCAGCAGACCGGACTTTTTGTTGATCAAGGTGTCGACTTCTTTGACCGACAGACCGTCCTGCTCCATAATATAGAGAATGGCCGCCGCATCGATGTCGCCGCAGCGGGTGCCCATCATCAGGCCCTCATGGGGAGTATGGCCCATGGTGGTGTCGATGCATTTGCCGTTTTTGACGGCGGTAATCGAGCTGCCGTTGCCCAGGTGAGCGGATATAATATTGACGTCCTCTTTGGCTTTGCCGACGGTCTCAGCATATTTGCCGGTAATAAAGCGGTGAGAGGTGCCGTGGAAGCCGTAGCGGCGCACGTGCAGACGCTCATAATAGTCGTAGGGCAAGGGATAGAGGAAAGCCTCGGGAGCCATGGTGCTGTGGAAATCGGTATCGAATACAGCCACCTGAGGAACGCTGGGCCCAAGAAGATCGATGCAGGCCCGGATGCCCTTGACCTGAGCGGGATTGTGCAGAGGACCTAAGGGAATGCACTCTTCAATGACCGAAATCACGTAATCGTCAATCAACGTGGATTTGACGATCTTTTCGCCGCCGTGGAGGATGCGGTGACCTACTGCGTCAATGTCCTTCAGGCTGTTGACGCCGTCAATTTCCGCCTTGCCGGAATCGATCCACTCAAAAATGGCGTTGATGGCGGCGCGGTGATCGGGCATTGCATAGGGTTTGTCCTTGATGCCGGTCTTGCCCGTGGCTCTCATCGAAACCAGGCCCGACTCGGCGCCGATCTTCTCACAGATACCGGAGGCCAGACAACGCTCCGTACCTTCTTTAATCATATTGAGATCAGTCTGGATGATCTGGAACTTCGCACTGGAAGAACCGCAGTTTAAAACTAAAATATTCATGGGCCCCCTTTTCTTTTTATCGGAAAATAAATCCTAGCGTCCGCCGGCCATATATTCGACAAATTGGCAAACCCGAAGGAGCCTCCGGCACGCTGAAAGCGCCGGCTCTGCCGTTCCCGGGCGGCTCTCCCCCGCAATTCTGAGTTCATTCAGGGATCTTATCCGCGGCAAGAGGAAATTCAGGCGGCAGGCTGTACTTTTGCAGCCTAAAAGTGTTAAACTTATCAACGCTATGCGTAAAATTTTAATCGTCCATACCGGCGGAGGCTTAGGCGACGTTCTGCTCGCCACTCCGGTCATAGAAGCTTTGAAATTCAATTATCCCGAAGCGGAAATAGATTTTCTTGTCCTGAAGAAGAACGAGGGAGCCGTTAAAAATCATCCTCTGCTGCACAAAGTTATGACTATGGACGCTCCCCGCCCCACCTGGCTGCAGGTTATTTCCTGGAGCCAAAAACTGAAGGCGGAAAAATACGACGCCGCTCTCATCCTCTGGAGCAATACCAAACTGGCCGCCATACTGTATCTGGCCGGAATCCCCGTGCGCATAGGCCAAAGTTCGCGCCTCAGCTACTCCTGGACTTACACCCACCAAGTTATAATACGCTCGGAAAACAACGATACGACCTCCCACTGGAGCCACATCCTTCTCGACTTCGTGCGGATTCTGCGCCTGCCCGTCCCTCCGTTTAAACCCAAGTTCATAATCCCCGAGGCAGCCGAAAGCAGAGCCCAAAAACTGCTGGAAGGCCTGCCCGATCTTCCCGGTCCAATCATAGGCATACATCCCAGCAAGGGCATCAGCGATCCGGAATCAAGATGGCCGACCGCCATCTTTGCCTCCTGGCTTAAAATTCTGGCAGAGAAGCTGCAGGCCCGCCTCATTGTTACCGGCGGCAGCCATGAAAAAGCCGTTATGGCCAAAATCATCGCTCAAAGCGGCGTTCCCTGCCTCGATCTTTCCGGCAGAACCGATCTCGATTCCTTGGCCGCCGTAATGAAAAGATGTCAGGTCTTTATCTGCCCCGATTCGGGCCCCGCTCATCTGGCGGCTGTCTGCGGAACTCCGGTAGTCGATATTTTTGCTTTAAAGGAAGATTTTCCCCATCGCTGGGCGCCTGTGGGCGCTCCCTCGGTAATTCTGCGTCCCCAGCAATGGGATTGTCAGGAAAGATGCTTTAAGGGCAAATGCCGCCATTTCAGCTGCTACAGACACATAAGCCCGGAAATGATCCTGGATGCGGTCAGCAAGCTGCTTGAAGAAAGCAAACGGCGCCAAGCGTTCGACGCGGACAGTCTCGCCGAAGCTCTGGACTCAGACAATATTTAAGGCTACAATTAGACACATGGAAGAACGCTGGATAAAGGTACGCAAAATTGAAGATCGCCGCCAAAGCAGCCGCCGGACCGAACTGGCGCTTTATATCCTCCTGGCCGGAGCGTTTTTGCTTTTATTCCTGTTCAGCAATTATATAGGCAAATTTATAATTATTATTCCGGTTATCATTATTACCGCCGTCGGAACGGTAGTATACAGCCAGAATAAGGACAGCCTGCCCCAGATGCAGACGCTCCTCCTGCGCATCGCCAAAGTTATAATCCTGCTGGTCTTTATCGCCAGAATATTAGGGATAGTATAAATATCGGCAGCAGGCGCGTTCATCTGTATAAGCCAATAAGATAATCTCTCAGAGTTCGCTGTCATTAAGAAAAAAAACTGCCGCATCAGCTGCAGCAGCTTCTCTCACATATCCGAGCGTTTACTTTATAATCAAAGACTGAGTAACGCCGCGAGCGTCCGGGCCGCATTCCTTGACCTGAGAGAGCGGATATTTGATAAACACGCGGATGATGCGCTCATTGTTGTCAAGCAAAATCGCCCTGTAAACGTAATAGGAATTCGCATCCTTGCACTCGACAATAAAATCGGATTTGCCGGCCACGTTTTCATCGCCGAATTTATGGATAATCTTGCTGCCCTGCGGCTGCATTTTGTTCACGATCTGGCCGATATTCTCGTTTAAAGCGTTGTAAGCGCCGTAAACCTTGATCTCCATGCCGGTCTTGCCGTTATAAAAGGAAAAACCGTCGCCGTTTTCAGGGTCTTTCTCTTTGGCCATATGACGGGGAATTGATATAGTAAAACCGTATCTGGCGTTTGTATAGTCCTGCAGATAAGCTTCCCTGGCCGCATTGGGAGTATCTGCCTTAACCGCGGCTGAAACAAAAAGTATTATTAAAGCCGCCAAAAGAAAATTAACAGATCTTTTTAACATGTTTTCCTCGCTCCGTTTTCTATATGCAGAATCACACCTTCATATAATTCCGGCAAAATGTTTAATACCTTTAAAGCCTGAAATCAATTTTTAATTTCTCAATGCGGAGCTGAACAGAGAGCAAACAGTTATTGCAGCGCCGGCAGATAAACCGGCTGCGGCCGGCGCCGGAGCCGTCCCCGCCATTCTCAGCGCAGCGGAGAATCTGACGGATTAAGATCCTTCGCCTGCCGGCTCAGGATGACAAATTGTTCGGCTCAGGACGACAATAACCGACTCAGGAGGACAAACATCCTGTCATTCTGAGCGAAGCGAAGAATCTATGCCGGACACACTCATTCAGGACAAAAAAAAACGCCTTCGCGGATTAACCGCAAAGACGAATTTTCAAAGTCAAAAACATAACAGCTTTTAAGTAAGCTCGTATAAGAGAT